>DATCBN010000102.1 GCA_036511855.1 Candidatus Eremiobacteraceae bacterium
GGGGACGGAGATCTGACCCTTGAGCACTTCGAGAATGATCGCAGCCTTACGCTCTGAGACTTGGTCGAAACTTTACATCCATGCGTGGCTTCCGATTCTGGGCCGACCCCATGTCCACTAAACTGGGTCAGCTCCAGACAGATACAATGATCTCTTGATTTTGGAAAAACAACAGAAAGTCGATCATATGTTGTGCATAATCTGCATGAGGGTGAAACCTTGCCGATCCTCCGGTGGCGAACACGTCATCCCGTATACGCTAGGTGGTTCGTTCACAATTGACCGCGTATGCTTGGACTGCGATAGCCGTTTAGGCACAACAGTACACTGGACTCATCAATTTGTCCACTATGGAGCGGCGACGGGTTGAGTTTATTACTGATGTTGCGGAGTGTTGCCGTCATTTTACGGGACGTCGGCATTAGCGATCGGCTTTTTGCAGCACGCGGGATAGTACCGTAAATATCCGGAACCAATGACTCCGCTCGTTCTGATGGAGCGTCATTTTATGCTTCGACGATCGTCTGTCGTTTACACGACGATCTTGTCCGCGTTTGTTGCCACAGCCATTGGCTGCTCGAGCGCTTCGACCTCCGCTCTGGTGCCTCGTTCCGGCGCGGCCGGAATCCTTCAGATTCCACAATCTGCGGGAAGTTGGACTACCAAAGCGCCTATGCCGACTGCGCGCTATGGCCTAGCCGTTGGCGTCATCAACGGAATCGTTTATGCGGTCGGAGGTTTCGAAGGTACTACCGAACTGAAGACTTTGGAGGCCTACGATCCTTCGACGAACACATGGACCGCCAAGGCACCCATGCCGACTGCGCGATTCGAATTGGCCGCGGGCGTAGTCAACGGCAAACTCTATGCCGTCGGCGGCTACAACGGTCGCCCGTTGGATACCTTGGAGGCGTACGATCCGGCGACTGACAGTTGGACCACAGAGGCACCGATGCCAACACGACGCTACGGTTTGGCAGTCGGCGTGATTGGGGGAAAACTCTACGCGGTCGGGGGCAAGAGAGTCAAGCACAGCGTCCTGAGTACGGTTGAGGCTTATGATCCCACCACGAATACTTGGGCCGTCAAAGCGTCCATGCCGAAAGCGCGTTATTGGCTCGCCGCCGGCGTCGTCAGCGGCGTGCTATATGCGGTCGGCGGCCGCGAAAACACTGGACATGATTCGATGCAGGCCTTCAATTCGTCGACGAATACGTGGACCAATAGGGCTGATCTTCCGTCCCGTCGACAGCTTATGGCCGCGGGCGTCGTCAATGACAAGCTTTACTCAATCGGCGGACAGGACGACTTCCCGTTTTCAAGCGTGAACCTGCAATACAATCCTACCACAAATAGTTGGACGACTAAGACACCCATGCCGACAGCCCGCACATTTCTGGCCGCGGGCGTCGTTAATGGCATCATTTACGTCGTCGGCGGTACCAACGACGACCATGGAAGAATTGGATTGAGCACAGTTGAGGCTTTCAACCCCCGATAAAAATTCTCGTCATGATCCGCCGCGCCTAACGGGCGAATCGCTCGATGTTGCCTCGCCCGGCGTCATAACGGCGGCGAGAACTTGGAGCCCGAGTGGCCGCCGAGTTCTTCGGCATTTGGCGGCGTTTAGGGTAACCGCGTTGACCAGCAAGATGATCTAAGCCGACGACCGCTCAATCGACTGAAGCAGCAGGGGCGCCGGTCGGTCTGGCTCGGCGGGATGCTGCTGTCGATGGTGAACAGTTTAATGGCTTGAGTCCGAATCGGTTAGCAAACTCGATCTGCGACAAACGCAATTGAAGCCGAATCTCCTTGAGATTGGAAGTCGGCAAGTTTAGTACGAAGACTTGGATGGCGCGCAAACCGCGCAAATCGGAACACCGTGGGGCCTGTGCAAAGCCAACGTTCTCCCGGGTTCACGAGTTGTTTTCATCCTCAAATCCTAACAGTTAGATCGGGGCGAAAGTTGTCGTCTCGTTGGTCGTGACAACAGAGTATGCCCTGCCATCGTGCTACAATATCAAAGCCGACGCGATTCACAGCGGTTAAAGGCGATGGCAGATGTGCCCCGCCAAAGTGCGACCCTAGGATGGCACGACTGATAGACCGCGGCCCCGAGGATAGTAACTTCTCGGCATTGTTCGGCGTGGTCAGCGGCTTCGAGACGCCTTTTGAGCGTCCGCCTATGCGGCCGTTTTCGCGAACGGCGCGGTTTTTCGCAGTACTGCGGACGGCAACTCCTTTCCGCCCGATAGCAACCATCCATCGGTGGTCGCCAAAACACGTTCGATCGAGGTCGGAATGTAGTGGTCAATGTCGGGCGCCTTCGATCGCCATCCCGATTTCGCCGCGGCGATGCGAACGTCCGCGACGTGCACAGACGTAGCTCGGTCGAGTCCCACCCGCAATTTGGGTGGAATCATGATCTCAACGCGTGTCGCGAACGTGATCGTGAAGCCATCGGTCGTTTGAAGATACTTAGCGGAGACAAATTTCGGCCGGTATTTATCGTGAGTCGAGCCTGTGCCATGGCGACGTCAATCCCCGCGTCGCAGGTTGTCACATTTGACGGCGCGTTGCTAATCGGCGCATTGTCTCCCGTGCCGCCTCGATCCTGACGATCACGCGCAAGATTGTTCTACCGGTCCCGACGACGTATCGACGTCAAGTCCGGCAGCGAGCTCTCCCTAGATCGAGCCACCGAGCAACGCGAAATACAATCGAATTTCGATGATACTTTGAATTTGCTCCTACGGCGACATAGAATCAACGGCGATGCCGAGCACATCTCCGCCGGAGCAACACGGTACGGTACCGATAAGCCTGCCGCTCGGATACGAATATTCCGCAGCGTCTTGGTTGGCTTCGTCTGCGACGAACCAATGCTTGTTCTGCCTATTGATCGCCATCCCAAACGGGGAGCCCAGCAGGGGAAACGTCGACGGCGTTGGATTGGGCAAGTGGAATGTTTCGGCTGCGCCGGGTCCCGAATCGGTCACAAGCAGGTCGCCATGGGCGTCGATTGCCAATCCACCTGGATTGTTGAATGCCACGCCTGCAACTTGAGTCTGAACGCCGCAAACTCCCATCGGACACGAAAGCGACCACAGCTCACCGCATTTGGTGGTGCAATTAAACTCGTCAAAGTACACGGTGCCGTTCTTCTTGACGGTGACAAACAGGCCTGTGCCCCCGCCGCTACCATTGCCGAACGGGAAATTGCCGACGAAGGTGCCGCCGTTCGGTCCGCCGCGCCACGTCGAGAGGGACCCGGCTTCCTCGCCTCGCGAAAGGATGTTACTTGCTATTACCGTGCCGTCAGTGGCGATCGTGACGTCGAAAGTGTGTTGCCGGGTGGGATCTTCATATTGATTGGACGGGCTCGTCTGGCCTCGGTGAAACACCTCTATAGTCGAGCTACCTTGATTTGCCACGTAAAGATCGTGCGTTTTCGGCTGCACGAACAACCCAGATGGGTGGGATAGCTTTTTCGTGATCTCTCCGCACGGGCTTTGGCCTGCAAAGTTTCCAGCGTAGACGTGAATGACATTTTTGAACCCATCGGAAACGTACTCGAGTGGGCCCGACGCCGGACAAGAAAAGTGACTCGCAAAGTGTTGATCCGAAAGCGAAAGTGCAGCCCCTTGAGGCGACACTGGACCCGGCGCGACACCCGAGCCGCTCGAACATCCGCCAAGCAGCGCTAATGCGACTGATGCACTCAATAGATGGATCAAAAAGTGCTTTCGCATTCGCTTACCGTCTTCCAGAGTCGAAAAACAAATAGCCTATGGCAAGACGCCAAGCTATTGCTCAGCCTTTCGCTCGGCCAATCCTGCTTACCTTGACGTCAGGACGGCTGCGCGCCTCGGGCGGTTCTCATATGGCGTTGCTCGCTCGAAGAGTGATGCAGGCCTAAGAATTGTCATTCAACGTTTGTTGGCTAAATGACGATGCTGCTTTGCAGCGTTGCCGCGACGCCGGCAACACTGCAAAGCAGCATCGCCGGGTATGCTTCTTCGATGACGCGAAAGATGCGATCTTGCTGCACAAAGGCGTTCGGGCCGCGCCATTACGCCGCGAATTAACGCCCCAGTGTCATTTGGTCTAGTTGCGGGACTCACGACGTCTCTCGGTGTTGAAAATCGGCGCGAAGCCGTTGACCACTCGCATGCCGTAAAAGTACGACTCTTATTGTGTTTCGGCTAAAATCCGATAAGTACGAATCAAATATAGTCACGATAGGGGACGGCGTGTTTTTGAGTTTTCGCCGTCATTCAATTATCTTCGCTGATCACCGCCCCATTGGCCGTCAAGTCGGCCGTCCTCTATCGGACGTGAACGTCAGCCACGCTGCGTCGATCTGACCTGCATCCACGATGACCCTACGACATCGTATTCGTGGAAGCTGGGATCGCTGGTAGATCGGTCTGCTCGTCTTGTGCGGTTAGGGCCTCGCGGTCGAGCCTCTTGATCTCAAAGTGAGCGGCATCCAATTGTTTTTGTGTAAGTCCTCGTTCGAGTCTTTGCTTGAGCCCGGGCCCCCATCTGGCGCCCAAATCTGCCTCCACACTAAAGAGGATATATGCCTGGTACAGGCTACGCGACACACCCTCGCCGTTGAGGTACAGATTCGCGAGATGGTTTAACGCTCTCATTGACCCACGGGCCGAAGCCGCCGTATATAATGCGACGGCGCCTTTGCGATCGCGCGGCACATACAGTCCGTCGAATTTGAGCGATGCGAGGTCCGTCATCGCGTCTTCATCCCCACCAGCTACTGCCTGGTGCAAATACCTGAGCCCTGTGGAGGAGTCCGCCGACTTGCCGTCGTCAGTGAGCAAGAACCTGGCATACTGACCCGCCGCGGGCGCATATCCTTGATCGGCCGATTTCTTCCACCAAGCCGCGGCAATATCATAATTCCTTTTGACCCCGAGGCCGTTCGCGTACATCTGGGCTATCTCATATTGCGACCACTCGTCCTTCGGGCTCCGACGCAACAGCTCCAGAACAAGGTGATAGCGCAGCTGGTCATTTCCCTTGTATACATTGAGGTAGAGAAAGGCAAGATTCGAAGCAGCGCCAATCCGGCGATCGGCGGCGCAGCAAAATGTATCGGGGTAACGTGCCTCAATAGCCAATCGGTAGTAATGAACGGCGAGGCCGACGTTGTGAATCTTGAATTGGTGACCGAACGCATACAGATCGCCAAGCTTTGAATATGTGAGCACGTTCTTGGCAATCGCGGCCTTGCTCAGCCACTCGATTGCCGCTCGCTCATCCACCTGCACGTCGTCGCCGTTTTGGTAGATTATCCCTAGGTTGTAGAATGCCGCGGAGTATCCGGCTAGCGCTCCTGCTTCGAAGTATGATCGCGCGACGGTGTAATCCTGCGGCACGCCGTCCCCGTCAAAGTAAAGGTTGCCGAAATTCGTGATGCCGCAGCCATCGTGTTGGGCAGCCGATCGAGTGAACCATTCGCGCGCAGCCGTGTAATTTTCGAAGACGCCCCGCCCCATATCGTAGTCGATTCCGAGCTGACACTGAGCGACAGAATCGCCCGACATGGCTAATGCGGTGAGAGCCTTGATGTCGGACGGGAGCGACGGCGTTGGGTACGGCTTCGGCGGATCAATCGCATACGGGTCGACGTTCACCGGCGTGGCGGCAATTGGAGGTGGGGCGCTCGCGCACGCTGCCATCAACAGCGTAGCCGCAATGGAATTGAAAATTACGCAAAGTCGAATCGCAGATAACATCTGGGACATCCTTCTGCTTTATCGCTTCGGTGCAATGAAAATGCCACCTTGATTCCCGTTAAGACGCACTGGTCTGAGCCAAGCCGACATTAGATGATGGCTTATAATACTTCCCGTGGCGGGCGCGGTGAAGAAGCGTCGGCTACAAGTTGTATTGCGAAGTCGATCGGTCAATTTGGTTGACCGACCCAACAGCAAAGGAAATCGATAATATTTCTGTTCATACTCAGACCTACCCGTGAATGTCATTGAGGAAGCGGTCCGACCATACGGAAAGGGCGCGCCTGGCGCAGGTCATTTGAATGGTTCCGAATTCGAGAACGCAGCATTTCACGATGGATGATTACATGATAAGAAGTACGAGATCTGGTACCCTAAGTTTTGACTTCGCATGAATACGGGTGGCCAAAAGTTGGCGCTCCGTCAGAAAGTCAATCATGACCTACGGCACCGGCGGGTGAGCGGGATGATCAAGGACGGCTAGATGACGCGACGGATATTACTGGTCATCTGTATTTTTCTAGCCGCAGCGGTAGGTGGCGTCATAGTCTAGAATTGGAATCGCAGCATGTGGACCTGCGCAAACTACCATGAATCCGCTTTTGCGTCACCAGACGGCAAGTTAAAGGCCGTGGTCTTTGGACGGGATTGCGGCGCTGCGGGAGGCGCTAGCCGCAATGTGTCAATTATTCCAGCAAACGGCGTACTTCCAGACGCGCCCTCAAACGCTCTATCTCTTGACACACATGATTCGACCGCTGATGATCTCCGCGTCACATGGGTAGGAGACAAGAAGCTGAAGATTCGGTCAGCAGACTATCACGGCTATTGCTTCGCCGCTAGGTCTGTTGGTGACGTCTCGATCTCGTACAGTTTTGGCCCTACGGGACGTGTCTACTGCGGGCCGAGGTAGCCGTTGGGTTTGTCACTTTGGCGGCTTGAAGCTTGGGGGGGGAACCGCTCGCCCCGCCGGTGCGGCTGACCGCGCTGAGAGCTTCGATCGTCATCGGACTCGTTGTCGCTTCGTTCATCATAGTTAACCCGGCACGGTGGATCCACGCCCCGGGCCAGGGAACTATTGTGGCCGCTTTCCTTTCATATCAGCGATCGCGAGTTTCGCGCCACAGAACAATCCGAGCGCGACACCAAAGCCCACGAATTCGATCGTTTGAACCGGAGTTCTATCCCATGCGTCATGAGCTAAACGCCCGATTGAAAACGCCGCAAAAAAGTAGGCTCCAAGCACCGCTTGTGCACTATAGCCGTAGTCCGCACCGAGTAGTGAAGCAAGTAGGTCACCGCTATAGACCCGAAACGGACGAATTGAAATCCATTGTGAACCGAGAAATGCAGCGACCATTCCGATAAGAATCAATAACGCAAACCCGAAAATCGCGGAGGTATCAAACGGAAGAGAATCCTGGTTTGGAGCATATGACGACCAACCACCGAAAACGATGAGAGCAGCCAGAATTGCGCGAATGATTCAGGCTAAGTTAAGTGGGCCGGGAATACGATTAGAATCTAAGTCAGGCACTAATTAGCCAATTCAACTTTTCGAATTCCGCACACACTATCGTCGACATACAAGATGTTGTGAGTCGAATCGAGCGCAGAGGATGGTCCGCAGAATACCGCAGACGACCCGTATCCGTCGTGCGAGACAGAGGTCAATTCTTGAGGCGAGTCTCCGGCAATTGTGTAGACTTGTCCACGAGGCGTAACCAAGCGGATCTCAGTATTGTACTTATCGGACATGTCCATACTAAAGCATTTCGCTTTGACGGCAAGGCGAGCTTTTTGCGACCGGGCGAGCCACACGTTTTTCAAGGCGAGATGAGCGGTGGGCGTGAGCCCCGTTCTTAATTCGAGCCGACTGGACCGAGCAAATGAGGTACCTCCCCGGCGTTCCCTCGATTGTCCGCATTCATGAGCCTAAAGCGGCGCTCGTAATACAAGCAATCCGTGCCATCGCGACGGGTCACGACTCCTCGACGTCGAATCGCCTGCCACGACTTGTCGACTTTGGGAAGAGGCCCTCATGCTTGCCCGTTCAAAATCCCTAACGTCATACGCGCTTAGTGCTGCGGCGACGATTGCACTCCTTGTGGGTTGTTCCGGCGGTTCGTCGGTCGTGGTGCCCGGACGAGCGATGCCCGAGGGCGACGCACACGATTGGCAATTCAAGACTCACGATGCATGTCCAGCAACGGGAGCGATTGAATATGTGTCCGATGGCCCCAATCACGCTGTCAACGTCTACGCCGGTAGATTCGCCAGCCAGGCGCCTTGCGGCCAGATAACGGTCGGGTTGACTTTCCCGGCCGGACTGTTCGTGCAGACCTCGACGCACGATCTGTACGTCGCCGACCTCGGCAGCGGAATCGTTGAGGTCTACCACAGAGGCCAAACCACCCCGTATAAAAACTATAAAGATCCCAGCAATCAAAACGTTGAAGACGTCGCCGTCGCCCCAGATGGAACTGTTCTTGCTACAAACTATCACAGCCGAAACAAAACGGAGCGAGGCTCCATCTCGACCTGGATCGGCGGGCCGAATGGCGGCACCTTCGTCGGCAATTTCCCAATGCAACATTCAAAAGACGGCTGGAACATCACCGTCAGGAACAATGGCATCGTCTACTTCAGCTACGTCACCAGGAACTGGCGCGGTGAACTGTGGAAGATGCGGTGCCCGGCCGGCGCTTGCGGCACCCAGACGCAGATAGCGGGCGTCCTGTTCGAATTCCCGGGCGGCATGCAGTTCGATGCCTCGGACGACCTGGTAGCGGCCGACCAGGCCGGCCTTGCCGAAACTTTCGAGTTGCCCAACCCGAGTCCAAAGACGTTCCCCGTCGGCGATCCGGTTGGCATGGCCCTAAGTGAATCGGATCATCATTTATTCGTCGCCGACCAGCGCAACAATGATGCAGCCGAGTATTCGTATCCGGGCGGCAAACTTATCGGAACGGTACCAGGCATGCCATTCGGCCTCCCATATGGAATCGCTTTCGATCCGTAAAGGGAGATCCCATGACTGGTCACTTCGCGATGAGAAGAGCGAACGTTGGCGTAGCGATCGCGGCTATTCTTTTCGGCACTCTGTCACCGGCAGTCGCGACGTGTTTGTGGCAAACAGGCCAGCTTCCAAAAGACGGGAACAATCTTTCGGTCGTGCCGTCTTCAATCCGCGCCTTCTCATCAAGCGACATCTGGGCAGCCAACAACGCCGACAGAATGTTGTTGCACTGGGACGGAGCAAAGTGGTCCGCGGTGACGATACCGGTGAACACGCCGCCCAACACCGGCCTCTTCGCACTGGCAGTTACCGGCACGTCCGATAACGACCTTTGGATTGATGCGACGTTTCTATCCCAGAGCGATCAGTATTCCAAGTCGCTACATTTCGACGGGAGCCGCTGGACCGTCACTCGCATGCCAAGCGGATATCCTTCGAAACAAATTTGTCCCGGTCAAGGCGACGGGCCATCCATAAGCTCAATGCAATCTTTTGGCCTAAACGATGTCTGGGCGGCCGGCATCGTATGCCATGTCGTCGACGGGAATGATGTGTTCGTAGGGATTTCTGAGCATTGGGATGGCGCAAGCTGGAAGATCCTTCTTTTGGCAGACCCATTGCACGTGCTTCCGTTTGGACTTCCGTCAGATATGTCCGGCACGTCCGATCGCGACATCTGGCTGCTCGGTGAGCAAAGCGTCATCGAACACTTTGACGGCCAACGATGGTCAATCTCGTCGAGGTACGGCGTGTTTAATGCTCTGATGGAGGGCGTCTTCGCAGGCGCGGCCGACGATGCGTGGGTGGTGGGTCTGATCCCGAAAACAGGCAATCCGGGGTCCGAACCTCGGTCGTTCGCTGCGCATTGGAATGGCAGCGAGTGGTTGCAAATCCCGACGCCAAACGCGGATGGCCCGAGCGCGCAGCATTCCAACGACTTACACGCGGTCTCGGGATCGGCGCCGAACGACGTTTGGGCGGTCGGCGAAAACGATCGGCATATTTCCCCGCCCCATGGCACCACCCGGCTCGAGGTCATGCACTGGGATGGTTCGACGTGGTCGAATGAATCCATGGAACAGCTGGGTCTAGGCGGATTCTTTTCCGTAGTCGACCTAGGACGTCACGACGTCTGGGCGCTGGGTGGCGATGACCCCAATATTGGAGGCGGTAATGCAATCGGATCATTCCGCTGTCTTGGAACCTAGTCGGCTAACCTGACGACGTCTGGCGGGCGTCTGCGAGAATGTGGGCGCGAACCCACTCCCCAATCAATTAGTTGGCGCTGCCTCTCGCTTGAGCAAGGAGACATCGCCTCATGCAACGCCGCGCTCTACCTTTAATGGCAGTTCTCGTCTTCATTGTGGCCGCCCAAGAGCGGCGCCGGCCGCCGCACCTAGTTCGCCGTCGGCCGCAGCAGAATAACCAAAATGAACTGAATCGCATTTTTCGAACAAAGTCGACAGGGACTGCTGTACTTTCTGCTGTACGACGGCCCCCGGAGGAGGCCAAAGACCCATGAATACTGGGTTCGCGGCGGCGCAGAAACCCAGCTTCCCAAGCTGAGGGTTGCGGGTTCGAGACCCGTCTCCCGCTCCAGATTTCAACACTCAGTCAAGCGCCAATACATCCGATGGTTCGCACGAAGACGTGGAGACGGACGCCGTTTGGGCGTCCGTCGATTTGTCGCGCCGACAGTCCGGCGTCACTTCACTTCGAGGTAAATATCGAAAATCACCTTGATGTCGTCCTTGACTGTGACTGCTCCGCCCATAATCCGTATCGGCGTGATGCCGAAGGATGACTGGCGCACCATCGATGAGCCGGAGAAATGCGTCGCGTCGGCGCGCGTGAGATCAACGACGATCGCATGCGTCTGTCCGCGAAGCGTCAGATCTCCGGTGATGCTTCCATGACCGTGCCCATCGAGATGGACGCTCGACGAATGAAAGACGATTGTTGGGTACTTCTCAGAATCGAGCACGCCCGATCCGGACATGTTCGCCTGGACGCTTGCGCGCCGGTCTGCGGCTAGCTTCGGGTCGAGCACTTTCATCTTCGTGGAGTCGACCGTCACTTCCACGACATTCTTCGTCTCGTCGAAGGAGCCGGAAACGATCGGGGCCTCGATTTCGTGGTTGTCGGCAGCAAACGAGAAGACGCCACCCTTGTAGACGTACACCGTCATGTGAGACCGATGCAAATCGAACGCATATCTCCCGCTATCCGCGAATGCCGGAACCATCGCGCACGTCGCGGCAAACATCAGCGCCGCGCTTGCGACAAGTAGGCGTACCGTTCTTGTGCTCATCGAGTGACTTCCGAATCTTCCAGACGCGCGCATAGGTCATATCGTAGTGGATTCAGCTTAAAATTGATTGAAAGGCGAATATCGCGGACCGACGATTCTAGCCGCGTCGCCGCGAGCTAGGCATGCGCAAGACCCACTTAGTTATTTTTCCATCTCTTCGCGACGAGCGGTTTCTATCTCGGAACGCAGCCGTTCTAACAGTGATCGTACGGTTTCTTCTGCGATCTTGTGCCCGAGCGCAGCGTCGAAGGCCTTGCCGATAATGCCAAGCGGCGGTTCGTACGACCCTTCGAGCACGAGCCGGCACTTGCCGTAATCTTCGTCCCACTGCACGCGGAAAACGCCATCGAACGTGGGCAACGGCTCCCTCGATGCAGGTTTCCACTCGATGCGCACTTGGTACTCGAGGCCGCCGGCGACGGTTGCGGGCGCGATCGTGGCGAGCGCTTCACGCGTGATCTTAACCTTTGCGCCGGTACCCTGTCCGATGGTCGCCGTCAACGGAAGCACCGCTTGGCCATGACGTTCGGCGGCATCTTCAAAATGCTTGACAAGATACGATTGCGCACGTCCAGGTGGACAGTCGATTATGAGGAATTCATTGACATCACTCATTGGATCTCCTCGGCTGCATCCGCGAGCCGCCCGGGTATCAATGGCGACGTCCTCGAATGCGAAGAAATGCGGGTGGAGATAGTAACATGACACAGATCGTGCAGCGACTGGAGATACATTGCCCCTACGTGCGCGCGTTGCAGTACTTCAACGGCTACCTCGCGCATCTCGGCTGGACGGAGCAGTCGAACGTAGTGCCACTTCACTTAAACGTCCCCCTCGGCCCTTTGGGGATCGGGCAGGGCATGGCGCTCGAAAAAGAAGTGATCGCAACGTTCGAACGGTCGCCGAAACATCGCGGTCTCGAAGACACGATCGCCGTCACGTGGCGGCCCGAGGAGGCGAACGCGCCGTTCCCGACGTTCGATGGATCGCTTTCCCTTAGAGCGGGGACGCCAAAGTCATGTGTTCTATTCTTGGAAGGTGGCTATGAGCCGCCGTTTGGCGTCGCTGGTAAAGTTTTTGACGCGGCGCTCGGCCACCGCATCGCCGATGCCACGGCCATTCAATTGCTCAAAGAGATCGGCGAAAGCATAGAGCTTAGCTTCGTCCAAGACGAGCCGCATCTATCTCGCTAGGCTACGACAAGAAGTGGTAGATTTCGATGTGGTAGGTGAACGTTCCGTCGTCATTATCGCTCGACGTGATCTCTACAGAGACCGAATCCGAATACCGGTCCCATCGAAAATCGGTCATGCTGGTGGACGCCGGATCCGTCGATAACGTGAAGTCGGATGGAAGCGCTCCTGCGACCGCGGTGCGGATGACGTCCTCAACATCGCTCTTCGCGCCACCGAGCGTCGGCGTTTCGCACTCGAGGATCCATTTCGAGGTCGTACCGGCACCGGTGAGGTTTGAAAAGATCCCGTCGACATCGCAGCTCGTCATGTACTCGCCGAACGAGACGTTCGTCGTGAAATAGTTGTTGTCTTTATCGCTGGCCTTCCCGCGCAGCGTTGTGTAGTTCGCGGCGGCGTCCTGAACGCCAAGTTGCACGTAGCTCTTCACAGCATTGGTCAGGTCGGATCGCTGGGCAGGGCTCAGGATCGCATACGGCACGTAGCGCAGGTTTTTCGGCAAGTAGTGCCCGATGCGGACTTCGAAGCCGGCCCGGGTCTTGTATGCGAAGGTCTTGACGTAGACGAACCGCACCGGCGAGCCCGTCGTCCAGTCGAACCAGTTGTCGCCGTTATCATCGGTGCCTTGCTGCATCTTGTACGTCGACACGAGTCCGCCGATGTTCCGCTGGACGTAGGCGAGGGTCTGCGCCCGCGACCACGACTTCGACACGTCGAAGTCAAGCGTGACCACATACCGCTCGTCGGTATCGGCCGTCGCGAATTCGTCATCGACGACGCACGTCGGGCACAATCGCCGCATCGATGCTGTCGGTTTATACGCCGCGCCGTATTCGTCGGCCTTACTTACGCCGTTGCGCCACGCGCTGAAATCGACCGCCGCCTGTGATATTGAGGAGCGCACGGCTCCGGTGAGCTGTTGTGTCTGGTCCGGCTGCACAGAGACGCCGGCGCGTGCATCGGGTGCGGCGGCGATTGAGACGAGCGCAGCTAGGATGACGGCGATCACAGTCGTCGTTCGGCTCGAAGAGGCGCGAGGTGCAACGAAAAACATTTTGGCGGTCCTCTGACGGCGCCACCGGAAACTCCGTTGGCTCTTTAATTATCGGCATTTGGCCATTGGAAACGAGAATATCGCCGGTAAGCCTCGCGAACGTTCGGACATTCCTAGCGCTTGGCGTTCTCGGCCCGCGGCAAGGTCACGGTAAAGCGAGAACCGGTGCCGTCGCCGCTTACGACGCTGACGCTGCCGCCTTGAAGCTCTGCCAATTGCTTGACGATCGCAAGGCCAAGTCCGGCGCCGCCCGTACTTCGAGCGCGTGACTGATCGATGCGATAGAAGCGTTCGAAGACCTGCGGCAAATGCTCGGCGCTGATACCCGGCCCGGCGTCTTGAACGAAAATCTCAATCGTGGCGCCGGTCGAAGCGGCGCCGATCAAGACGTTGCCTCCAACAGGCGTGCAGCGGACCGCGTTGTCGGTGAGATTCATCAAGATCTGGCGAACGCGAATCGGATCGGCGAACACGTCCGGCAAATCGGCAGCGACGTGGTTGACAACGCTGACTTGGCGTTCAAACCCGGATCGAACCGCACTTCGCACGATCAAATCGATGGTCGCGCGCACATTCAACCGCTTGGGATTGATCTCGAGCTGACCGACGTCTGCGAGGCTGAGATCGCGCAGATCGTCGACCAGATGCTCCAACGCGCTGACATCATCGTGCAACGACCCCACCGCTTGATCGGCATTGAGATGGCCGTCCTGGATCGCCTCGATTTGGGCTTTGAGATTGGTGAGCGGGCTACGAAGTTCGTGGGCGACGTCACTCACCATTTGGCGTCGCAGATTCTCCGTCCGTTCGATTTCCGTCACGAGCGCGTTGAACGATTTCGACAGCACGGCGATCTCGCCCCGCCCATGGACCGGTACGCGAACGAGCAGATCGCCGGAAGCGATCAGCTCGGCGGCCCTTGTCAACGTCACAAGCGGGCGGGCGATCGACCTGGCGAGGACGATGCTCGCGATGAGCGCCGCGCCAAGTGCGATCGCGATCGCGAGCCACAACGAACGGTTCACGCCGGCGCTCAACGGGGCGATCGAAGATGGTCCTGCGGGCTGAGGCAGCACGAAAATTTCGCCGACCACCCGGCCCCGAAATAATACCGTCGTGGCCGGCCCCTGAAATCGCAGCTCTTCTTGGCCGTGGTTCCCCGAGCTTCCGCGGTTCAGGAGCAGCCGCGTGCCGTCGCGCGCGGCGTCCATGCGTGCGCTGACGAGGTCCGCAAGCGACGAAGCTATCAGCTCGCCATTGCCGGAGAAGAGCAGTATCCCGATCTTTTCGCGCCGCGCGATATCCTGGAGAACTGGTGCTATTCCCGACCAGCTTGCCTTCCGGGCATAGAAGCTGCTCAATGAGCTTTGCATGCCCGCGACGGGCGGCACGTGCGCCGCCGTGGAGAATTGCTCGAACTGCATCGTCGTCTCGCGCGTGGAAAAAATGCCGACGGCGAGAAGCGTCACTGCGCAGACGCATGCCATTGCCGCAAAGATGCGCGCCTGGAGATCATTCATCTGCATGCGCCACGAACAAGTAGCCGGTGCCCAAGATCGTCCGGATCCGTTGAGGATTTCCCCCCGAAGCCTCGAGCTTGCGCCGGATATTCCTCACGTGAACGTCGATCGTGCGATCCGTTCCATCGTAGTCCCAACCAAGCGAGCGTTCAACCAATTGAGAACGCGACATCACCACGCCCGGTCTAGCGCTGAGCGCATCGAGCAAGCGGTATTCGGTCGGCGTCAGAGCTATCGTGTCACCGTGGATTCGGATACGATGCGCGTCGCGATCGATCTCGAACTCGTCGAACGACGTCGTTCCGCTGCGGGTCGCATCTCCGAGCGACCGTCGCAAGACCGCGTGGATGCGGGCGACAAGCTCCCTCGGGCTGAACGGCTTTGTGACGTAGTCGTCGGCGCCGGCCCTGAGACCGCGCAGCTTGTCAGGCTCGGTGGTACGGGCGGTGAGCATGATGATGGGCACGTTTCCACTCTTGCGCAATTCGCGGCAGACGTCCGTGCCGTCCAGCTCGGGCAGCATGAGATCGAGCACGACGAGATCGGGCGGGCGCTCTCTCGCGCGTTCGAGCGCGGCGAGCCCGCCAGTTGCGCTAGCAATCGAAAATCCTTCGTGTTCGAGGTAGAGCCGCAGCGTGCCGAGAGTCTTCTCGTCGTCCTCGACGATCAGGATGTGGCGGACCGAGTCCATCGTGGGTCCTACGGTTTGATGTGTCGTGTCCAGCGTACGATTTCAACGCCGAGATCTTCGGCTGCGGGCGGATCGATATTGGCAAGCACGACGACGGTGTAATCGGTGTCGGATTCCATGTCGAGGAACGCGTTCCATCCAGCCGTGCCGCCGGCAACGCCAAACGAGGACCCCGGCGGCAGCATCCACTTCGTCCACCTTGGATCCAGCAGACCTCCGGACCTCAGTGCCGTCGCGAAGTTCAAGAGATCACCCGCTGTTGAGAACGCGCCTCCCGCGGAGCTTCCGCGCGCCGGCTCGACGAAAATAGTCGTGTGCGCGGGCTCACCGGGGGCCGGGCGCGAGTAACCCGTTGCGCGGCCGCGCATCACGTCGTCGGCGAACGGATACCCCGAGTGCGTCATGCCGGCGGGCGCGAATATGTGTCTGGCGACGTAGTCGTAGTAGTTCTCTCCCGACGCTTTCTGCACGATCAACCCGAGCACCAAATACCCACCGTTTGAATACAGATTGCCCGTCCCCGGCGGAAACGCAAGCGGATCGGTCGCGAACGCCGGCAGATAGTCTTCTAGCGAGCGGAACTCGCCGGGCGGGGTTCGCGCAAATTTCGGCGTGAAGAAATCACCGATGCCCGAACTCATGTCCACAAGCTGCGCGATGGTGACAGCCTTGGCCGCTTGGTTCGGATAGTCGGGGAGCCATTTCCCAATCGTGTCGCTTTCCGAGATCTTACCCTGCTGCAAGAGCTGACCTATCGCCACGTGGGTGAAGAGCTTACCTATGGAACTGATGTTGAAGCGCGTCTGCATAGTGTTGGCGACGCCGTATTCGACACTTGCGCTTCCATACGCGCGGCTGAAGAACGGCGCACCGGCTTTCGCGACGAGCACGGTGCCCGAATAAAAGCCATGCGTCGCGGCACTGCCGATGTAGGCGTTCAAGTCGCGCACGAACGATAGCTCCGTCACGGATGCGCCGATGACCGGCGGCGCCAGCGCCGGTTCAAAATCGACGCGGCTCAGCAGGGTGACGCTTGGCAGTTTGAACCACATCACCACGTGATACACCGCACCATTCTTTCCGAACGCAAGTACGGTGGTCTGGCGCGGGCCCGCGTCGACGATGCCTTTGAGAGTCAGTTCGCCGATTTCGCGGCGGGTCTTGAGGTAGGCAGCGACGAGGGCGCCGTCCGGCACAAGAACTCGCAGAGCAGTGGGCGACGAGCTGTTGAACGCGGTCATAAAGCTACGCGCGACGGCTATGCGCGGACCATCATCGTTGGGCGGACCGGCCGGATCGGCATTTGCCGGCGTCATGAACAGGAGCATGATAAGAACGGAAGCGAGCTTGCGCATAGGCAAAAGATAACAAGCCGGTGTTATGGTTCGATGAAGACGCGCGTGCACGAGTCTCGCTATACAGACATCCCAAATGAAATCGGCTGCAGACCAATTCGCTATCTGCAACCGCCGATCGCTTACGTCGCCGGCGCGGCCTGATCGGGCTCTTTGTGGGCCGTCTCGTCGCCTTCGCGAGACTTGAAACCGATCTTGAGATGAGTTCCATCGCAAAACGGCTTGTCGTTCGAATGGCCGCAGCGGCAAAGGGCCATTTTTTGACCCGCCGGTATCCGGTGGCCGCTTGGCCACACGAGTTCGACGTCACCGACGATGAGGTTCGGACCATCGACGCTCGGGGTGATGCGCACGGTGCCTGCCATGTTGTCTCCAATCTCTATCGCGACGGATATCTATTGACATTACAACGGGGCAGGCATGCTCCTTCATCCGGCTATTCAGGTCGCGTTCAGATACTACTTGATTATTCGCACTATTGCGGCAGATCGGACGGTTGGATGGTGACGCGAAAGACAGGTTGTGTGCCGTTTGCTTGTTCGACCAAGAACACTTTTACCGGTTTGAAGCCATCCTTCAGGGTGAAGCGGAATGACTGCCGGGCCGCCGCGCCGGGCTGCAGCGTGTAAAGCGACTCTTCCGGATCGCCGCCATAGGAATTGAGCACGATGCCGTCCGCGTCTGCAAGCGAGACGCTGAGATAGCCCGTGCGCCGGTCATTCGTACCATTGGACACGATGCACGAGAACACGATTCCCGTCTGGCCGGCCTGCAACCCCATGTCATCCTTTGGAGTCGGCGCCCGGAACGACATCTTTTTAATGCGGATGTGACCGTTGAACAGGGTGGACGACATTGTGCCGCTCAGCCCCTTCAACTGATTGGCCCCGCCCGGCATCGGCGTCGACGTTCCGCCGGCAGCCGACGAAGCCGTCGCGAAGGACCCGAGTAAGCCGATCACGGCAAGGGTCATCCCGACAAATCTATTCATTTCATTCTCCTAAGTAACTGCGTGCGATAGAAGACTAGCCTATCAGGTCACCGTGCCGTCTGCATGCCGGAATCTCCTTGGCCCGGCACGCGGCTTCCGCACGCGTCTAGCACGCCTGGGTGATATGCTCCGGTCGAGATATGAGGGCTCGCACGGGCCGCGTAGGTCCGATCGGCGATACCCGAAATCTGGAGGGACTGAAATCATGCATTCTTGGAAAGCTCGCCTCGCGCTATTTGTGGCGGCGATGGCGGCAGTTTCGACCGCGATCGCGTCCATCGGCCCGGCACGGGCGGCGGTAGAATCGATTTTCTCGTGCGATTCCATTAAGCCGTGCCTACAATGGAATAACAGCGGATCCGGCGACTCGATCAAGGGCGTTTCGACAAGCGGCGCCGCGATCGAAGGCCAGACGAAGTTCAACAGCAACGGTAAGACGGCCGGCAAGTCCGGAATGATCGGTGCGGACGTCAGCACCGCCGGCACACTCAACAGCGGCGTGAGCGGCACGTCGACCAACGGCACGGGCGTGACCGGCACCGAAACCGGATCTGCCGGGCAAAATGGCGTGGCAGGCTTCTCGGCGAGCACGTTCGGGAGCGGCGTTTACGGCCAGAATAGCTCAACCGGAGCCGGCGTGGCCGGAAGTAACACGTCGACATCTCGCAGCAGCGGAGCATCAGGCCTGCTTGCCAACGGCGGGGCGGCAAATGACGGGATTCATTCTTTTGCGGGTAGCGGGAACGCACTCTATGCATTCTCTCAAAGCGGCACGGCACTTTTTGCGAACCAGGGCGCCAACACGACCGCTCCTGAGCTTTACCTCCAGGACACGTCGAGCTCGAAAAACGCCATCATCCAGGCAGTCGGCCCATCGGGAGACGTCTTCGATGTCTTCAGTGGCGGCGGCGTAAGCACACAGGGAAATCTGATCGTCTCGGGTGCCGGCGCTTTCGGTGGCAATACAAGCGTCACCGGAAACCTCGTGGTGTCGTCGAGTTCTGGAAGCTCATTTACTAACTCGGCGGGTAACAACCACGACACCCTAACCGTGTACGCCGGCGGCGTCGGCACGGATAGCGAAGTGTTTACGGTAAGAGACCACAATGGGGGGGAAGAGATGCTCGCCACCGACACGGGCGACGTCATCATCGAGGGCTTGCTTTACTCGCGGGGTAGCTGCATCAACGGCTGCATGGTCGGCGAAAAGCACTTGCGCTCGGTGGCCGAGTACGCCCCGGTCGAAACCGAACCGACGATCGAGGACAACGGCGAAGCAACGCTTACCGGCGGATCGGCGTATGTCGCGCTGGATCCGAAATTCGCAAACGTCATCGACAAGACAGCCGCGTATCTCGTCTCGGTGACTCCGGAAGGCGACTGCGGCGGACTTTTCGTTGCGCAACGTCTGCCGGCTGGTTTCACGGTCCGCGAACTTCGAAATGGCCACGATAGTCTGCCCTTCGAATACCGCATCGTGGCCAAACGCTTCGGCGTCCAAGCGCCTCGGTTGCCAATGACGAGCTTACCGCCCGCAGACAAACCACTGCGCAGGCATTAATGCGTGTTTTGAGCCCAAGGCGCTCGCGGTCGGGTGCGCGAAGCGCCGGGTAATGCGCGTCAGGTGACGGGCAATCGTCTCGTGCTCAGGGCACGAATTTTCACGCGCCGCTCGCATGCCGTGTTCATATGATCATGCTACGAGTTCGGCATTTGCTACGCGACCTGGAGGCAAAATGTTACACATAACGGGGCGCGCCGGCCTGGCAATGTTCATCGGGGCTCTCGCCTTGCTGGCGTGGCCGAGCCCGTCGCAAGCTCAAGTTCGAACGTATTATATCGCCGCGGACGAGGTCGTGTGGAACTACGCACCGAGCGGTAGAGATCTCATCGCGCAAAAACCGCTGCCGCCGCTGATGCCGCTGCAGCTCGGATGGTCGTTCCATAAGGCGATATATCGCGAGTATTCCGACGCGTCGTTCCGACACCCAAAGCCACGTCCGCCCGAAGACGCCTACATGGGCATACTGGGGCCGGTCATTCACGCGGAAGTCGGCGACTCGGTCGTCGTGGTCTTTCGAAACAACGCCCGGTTTCCGCTGACGGTGCACGCGCACGGTTTGTTCTACACCAAATCATCGGAGGGCGCGCCGTATCAAGACGGCGTTTCAGCCTGGAACAAAGGCGGCGACAGCGTTTCGCCCGGAAAGACGTTCACGTATACCTGGCAGGTACCGGCGCGCGCGGGACCGGGCCCGGGCGATGGAAGTTCGGTCTTATGGATGTACCATTCGCACGCGGACGAAGTGAACGACGTCAACACCGGCCCGATCGGACCGATCGTCATCACTGCGAAGGGGATGGCCAAGCCGGACGGTTCGCCAAAGGATGTCGACCGCGAGATCTTCGCAACGTTTGCTGAGTTCGACGAAAGCTCGAGCCGGTATTTCCCGATGAACGTGAGCGACCCGCACATCAATCCCCGGCACGTCAAGGCGGTCGGACCGTTCCTCTTCGACGACGAGTTGTGGACGATCAACGGACTATCGTACGGCAACATGCCGATACCGTCGATGCGTGTCGGCGAAAAAGTCCGCTGGTACCTCATGTCGACGATGAGCGACTTCGATTTTCACACGCCCCACTGGCACGGACAGACCGTCACAGTGAACGGCATGCGGACCGATCTCGCTCAGTTATCGCCGATGGCGATGGTGGTCGCAGATATGACGCCCGACAACCCGGGCACGTGGCTATTTCACTGCCATGTCAATCTGCACTTGGCGGGTGGGATGGAAGCGCGCTATCAGGTGCGTCCATGAGGCGGCCGGCGAGCCTCGCACTTGCAGTCCTTGCTTCTCTAGCCGCATTTCATCAACCCGCGATCGCTCGCGAGCGAGTTCACTTCATAGCGGCGGACGACGTGTTGTGGAACTACGCCCCGCAAACTCGAGACGTCATCTCAGGCAATCCGTTACGGCCGGAAGCGGCCGCACAGCTTGGCTGGACCTATCACAAAGCTGTCTACCGGGCGTATACCGACGCGACGTTTGCTTCATTGGCTCCGATTCCGCCGAGCGAGCGCTATCGAGGGCTCGTCGGCCCGACGATACATGCCGAGGTCGGCGACACCGTTGTTGTCGTTTTCCGGAATCGAACGCAGGTGCCGGTCGACATCGCTCCGAGCGGCGTCGCGTCCATTCCTAAGCCTGCAGCGGTCATGCCGGGTTCGACGCGCACCTTTCGCTGGCCGGTGACCGCCGCCGACGGGCCGGGGGCGGCTGACGGCAGCTCGGTACTGTTCGCCTACTCGTCAGACGTCCAGCAAACCCCAGACGAGAACGCAGGGCTCATCGGGCCGCTGGTCATCACGCGCAAAGGAAGCGCGCGCGCGGACGGCTCGCCCGCAGACGTCGACAGAGAGATCACCACGCTGTTCTCGTCGCAGGCGGAGCCTCGCAGCGCCCTCGTCCAGGAGAACGTTCGCGACCGCGCCATCAACCCCAAAGGAATCGCTCCGGCCTCGAAGACTTTTTTCGTCGACAATGTTTTTCCATCGATAAACGGATACGTGTACGGTAACATGCCGCTGCCGCAGATGCGCGCTCACGATCGGGTCCGATGGTATCTGCTCTCGACGATGAACGACATCGATGGTCACGCGCCGACTTGGGACGGTCAGACGGTGCTCTATCAGGGCAACCGCAGCGACAGCATCGGATTAGTGACGATGCACGTGCTCGTTGACATGGTGCCCGACGACCCCGGAATCTGGCTGCTGAAATGCAGCTTCAACATACATCTGGCTGCGGGCATGGAGGCGCGATATGAGGTCGAGCCCCGTGAATCAAAGGCTCCGGCAGCGAAGGAATAATGCATGTTAGGAATATCGCGCCGGCTCCGGGAGACGCGTGGACCATCGTGCAGTGGGGTCCGCGAACTGCAGACGGCGGTACGGCATACGTCGGCTACGTTCCGAAGCTCCATGCGTGGTTATATGAAGATTTTCACGGCGACGGTTCGTACGCGACCAACACCTCGCAAGCGCCAAGCGGCGGCGCATGGACGTGGAAACGGCAAACCGCGTCAAGCGCACGATAGCTGCGCGGCGCGTTGATCGCGACGTGCATCGTGGAGTAGCCGGAGGGCCGGATTCGCGGCTGATTGAACAAGAACGAGATGCCCTCCGGAGCGCTGCTGGAAGTGTTCCTCTTCGGTCAGCCGCGCGTCCTTGCGGCCGGCCGTTTGTTGAAATTTGCGAAGCATCACGTCTCACTGTCGTTGCTGGCGTATCTGATCGTGCACCGTGGCGAGACGGTAGCCCGAACTTTTTTGGCGTTCACGCTTTTTCCGGATGAATCTGAAGAGACCGCACTCGCTGAATTGCGCCGCTACCTCTCCCTCGCGAACAAGACGTTGCCGCAGCGGCCACAGGGCGGGCCTTGGATCAGCGCCGATACCGATAGCGTCACCTGGGATGCAGGCTCGGACTGCCTCGTCGATGTGGCCGAGTTCGAACGCCTTTCGGCAGATCCGGACACGCTCGCGCAGGCGGTGGACGTTTATCGCGGGGATTTTCTAGAGGATTCGTACGACGACTGGGTCGTCACGAAACGCGAGCGGCTCCGCTCGACGTATATCTCCGCGTTAGGCAAGTTGATCCTCGTGCATCGCAGCCGCCGCGATTTTCCGGCCGCTATCGCCTACGCGCAGCGATTGCTCGTCGCAGAGCCCTGGCGGGAGGACGCACTTCGGCAACTCATGGCGGCGCGCTACGGCTC
>DATCBN010000103.1 GCA_036511855.1 Candidatus Eremiobacteraceae bacterium
CACCGTCGAGGCCTACAACCCCGCTACTAATACCTGGACCATCAGGGCGCCCATGCCAACCGCTCGTTTCGACCTAGCTGTGGGCGTCATCGACGGCGTGCTCTATGCCGTCGGTGGCTCAAGCAGTTGCTGCGCGTTCAATACCGTCGAGGCTTACAATCCTGCGACAGACACGTGGACCACGAAGGCACCGATGCCGACGATTCGCGAGGCTTTAAGTGCAAGTGTGCTCGGAGGCAAACTCTATGCCGTCGGTGGATACGTAAATGGCGGCGCCACGGGTATTGTTGAGGTGTACGATCCGAAGACGGACACGTGGATTACCGAGGCATCCATGCCGACCCCGCGCGACGGATTGGCGACGAGCGTAGTCGGCCGCCGTCTCTATGCCGTCGGCGGATTCAACGAGAGCCGCTATCTGAATACTGTAGAGGCCTTCAACCCACTCTAGCTGCAATATTTCCGAAGTATTAAACCTAAGGGTCTAGGGGTCTTTTTGGACGTGAGCCGATAAAAACTGACCAAGTCTCAGAGTCGCTCCGCCACCATGACGTCGATGGAAAACGACTCTGTCACTTACCCGCAATGCCGGCGGCGTGAAGCAGAGCGTATGCATGTGACATCGCTCGCGATCGTTGCGATGAATCCGCTTGCCGACGACTTTTTTGTCTAGACCAGGGCCCGGCGAGTTACACACTTTGTTACACACTTTGACGTGGTCACGAGTAGATGATGATGGACAGCGGTGGAATAGCCAGAATCTCTGAAACCCTTTGGAATAGGCAGTCTTGAGCGCTGGTGGGCAGCAGTGGAAAAAGCCCGAACCACATTGACACTGTAGGGGTCAGAGGTTCGAGCCCTCTCGTGCCCACCATTTGAAAGCCTTACGCTGCAAGGGTTTGCGGCGTTTTGCATTGAGGTGTTAAGAGGGCTGATACCCTAAATTAGGCCGAGATCTCCGAACGGACGCCGAAGCGGTCGGATCCGCAAGCGGTGGCTACATTATTGTGAAGACCTCTCGTGAATCCGCATCGCAGTCCCAACCGCTGCAGATACGTCAGTCGCTTACCCTGTGCTAACGTTGACACACTGCGCGCGACGGCCGTCATCCGGTTCGAGAAGCACGTCGTACCGGAGTTTGCAAGCCTCGGTAACGCGAACGCCCGCGGTCGGAATGTGCGGGCGTAAGATGCCGTTGTGCATCAGGTGTTGGACGTTGACACCGTACAGAAGGAGCGAAGCATCGGATATCAGTCGACGATGACAGCGCCACCAAAGGGTTTCCGAACAGAGGATCGCAACGCGTGTTGCGGCCGCCCGCGACAGCAATCGAGCGAGGGCGCACGAGAAAGTATCTGTTTCCATGTAGTCGGCGTAGGCGCGGAATGACGGATGACGAAGCGCAACGTTGCTGCTGTCGCGATTGACCCTACGAAAACCACCGAGCGCCGACTCCCAACGATAGGTGCTTCCGCTAAGCTCGGGCATCCAGTGCTCCATCGCTTCGCGCCAAAAGTGTGGATGGCGACGACTCTTGGGGACCGAGCGGACGTCGACGATCGATCCGATCGCGGCCTCGCCGATGAGTTGCGCGAGTTCGCTCGCAGTCGCAGTCCCATGTCCGAGAGTAAGCAGCTCCACGCCCATCGAGCGCTAGTTCGTGAGCAACGCATCGCACACCCTTGAATTCGCAAGCACGAACTATCAGGGAGCGCCGCGGTGAAAGCGATCCCCGGGCCCTCCGTGCTTTAGGCCGATGTCCGAGCTCTGCGGCCTATTACGACAACCCGATTTATGTCGCAAGATAGCGCGGCGCTTACAAAGAAAAGACATGCGACGAGGTCTTTCCCGTTATTCGTCTGGGAAGCATGTGCTCTGTTGGATGACGAGTAGCCGACGCTCGCGACGCAACACTCACAACGTTCCCGAGCTGACTTTACTCCGCAAAAGCGATTCACTGTGAATGGAGGCGACCCTCGTGTCCAAAGTGTTTAAGCGGGGCGACCGCGTTGCGTGGAACTCGGAAGCCGGAAGAGTTAATGGCAGAATCGTCAAGAAAATCATTTCTGATGCGCGGTTGAACGGCTACACACATCACGCTTCGAAAGAAACGCCTCAATATATTATTAAGAGTGAAAAGACCGATCATGTCGCGATTCACAAAGGAGGAGCGCTGACGCATTTAAAGGCAGCCACGAAATCCAGGCCAGGAACGAAACGAAAACCGACTTGATATGTGTAGTCAATCGCCAAAATCGGACCGACATTCGCGTTCGACCGTCGAGATGAACCCATGGGCCGACGAACGTGCTCGATCCATAGGCGCCGGTCGCTCGGCGCACGTCGTCGAGCCAACCGAGGGATTCTTAGTCGCGTGATCCGCTTTGACGAGGCGCATCGAGCGGTTCACGAGCCCGACGATCATCGCATGGCTTTCTCGCTACGGCGCCCCTACGTCATCTGGCTCGCCGTCATCATCGCCGTTCCAATTCTACTCGCCTGGATGCAAGTGCTTGTGTTCGGCATCCACGCCCAACCGGCGCCGGTCTCTATCACGAGCAGCAGCGGACCGCGTGGCTTTCCGATCTGGATTCGCTGGACCCACTATGCCAATCTGTTTTTCCTCTTTCTGATAATGCGAAGCGGCCTATCGATCCTCATGGACCATCCGCGACTCTACTGGAACGACGATTGCACGCCTGGAACGGAGTGGGTGCGCTTCACACCGATCGATGTTCCGAAGGATCGCGTCTGGACCGCGAAGGACGACGCGCGCTATATCTCGCCGCTCATCGCGCTGCCCGGTTACAAGCACACTCCCGGGATGGGCCGTTCTTGGCATTTCATTACGGACTATGGATTCATAGTCGTCGGTATTATTTATGTCGGAATGCTCTTCATCAGCGGGCAGTGGCCGCGCCTGGTCCCGACTTCCTGGGCAATTTTTCCGGCCGCGTGGGACGTCTTTGTACACTATGTGAGCTTTCATTTTCCGGCCGAGCCAGACGGTTATTACGCGTACAATGCTCTACAGCAACTCGGGTACTTTGTCGTTGTTTTCATTATGGCACCGTTGTCCATCATGACGGGAATCGCGATGTCGCCGGCTGTCGATAACGCGTTCCCTTGGTATCCGCGAATCTTCGGCGGCCGCCAGGGTGGCCGTTCGATTCACTTCCTAATGCTCGTCGGATATTTTGCGTTCACGATCGTTCACGTCAGCCTAGTAATCTTGACCGGAGCGCAGCGAAACTTTAACCACATCGTCTTGGGCAATGACAACACGCGGCCGCTGGGACTGATCCTCGGTTGCATCGGTCTTGCCGTGGTGATCGCGTCTTGGGTCGGCGCATACGTCGTCGCGTGGAGATGTCCGCGTGTGATTCAGCGTTTGCACAAGACGCTGATCGGTTCGCTCGAACGGCGCATGAGAGCATCCAGGCGCTTGGATCCGGCGGAGCGCTATACGCGAAAGGACGTATCGCCTTACTTTTGGCCAAACGGCAAGATGCCGGAGTCCGATGAATGGAAACGCCTAGCCGCGGACGGTTTCCGCGCCTACCATTTACGTGTCGTCGGCTGCGTCGGAAACCCGGTTGAGTTGACGCTCGACGACATGCGCGCGCTCGGGCACGACGAGCACGTATCGCTTCATCACTGCATTCAAGGATGGAGCGGAATCGCCCAATGGGGCGACATCTCGATGCTGCGGCTTATCGATCTTGTGAAGCCGCTGCCGAGCGCGCGCGTCGTCGAGTTCATCTCCTTTGGTGAAGGCACTTTCGGGGGAGTCTATTACGATACACAACGTCTTGAGGATGTCGTCAAGCCCGAATGTCTGCTCGCGTATGAGATGAACGGCGTACCTCTTCCGCAAGTGCATGGGGCACCGTTACGCTTAAGGGTCGAAAATCAACTCGGTTTCAAAATGGTGAAATGGATTAGTGAGATTCGTTTTGTCGAAACGGAGAAAACGCTCGGCGAAGGCTACGGCGGGGCGAACGAAGATCAAGAATACTTCGACCTCTTGCCCTATATTTAACTGGACGATCGGCCATGTAAGCCCTGCAGCTGCGATCGTACATCTTTACCGAAAAATTCCCAGCAGCTAGCGGCCAGCCGCATGGCGTTCACAGGTATCATTGGCCCGGGCAGTTCGTGGCGCAAAAATGCCAAGAAGGCGGCGGGCCGACGTGCGAGGTACCAAACGTCAAGCGTGGGAAGCGCACGTCGAGGACGACATAAACGGCGGCGAAGCGCGGTCCGTGGCGAAGGCGGGATTTACCATGGAGAAGGGCCCGATCGTCCTCGTTTGGTTCCTGATCATCGCAGGAACGGCCACGCTCATCATGCTGAGCGTGGCGTTATCGACCCGCATGTCGCCGATGCAGCAATCGGACGTGACGCGACAGGGCTACGCGCTGCGGCGAGTGTTGCTGTGGGCACTAAGCATGTCCATCATCGCATCCTTCGCGCTTTCCTTGCCCTCGTTCCCGTACCCCACGGCATCGCAGAATCGCAGCCTGCGGCATTTTTCGGTCGTCGCCCGACAGTTTTCATTCCAGTTGCCCTCGACGGTCCCGCTTAACACTGACGTGATGTTCGACGTGTCATCAACTGACGTCAACCACGGCTTTGGGATCTATGATCCGAACGGTGCGCTTATCGCCCAAGTGCAGGCGATGCCGGATTACACGAATCACCTGCCGGTCAGGTTCACGATTGCGGGGCGCTACACGATTCGGTGCCTCGAGTACTGCGGCATCGCCCACCACCTGATGCAAGCTAGCTTCGAGGCACGATAGATGGACACGTTGGCGCGACCCGACCTCGTGGGACCCCGCCGCGTGATGTGGGCTTTTCTTTCAGCCGGCTTCGCCGTGTTCGCGCTGATGATGGTCGCGGGAATCGCGATGCGTGCGGCGCAGGCCAATTGGTTCTCGCTCAATCCCGCTACGTTCTACGCCCTGATGACGCTCCACGGTTCGGGCATGATCGTCGCGATGGCCATGTGCGGCATGGGCGCGCTGTGGTACTTGATGCGGCTCCAGACGAAGCTCAGCGAGGGGGTCGCTTGGACGTCCTTTGCGTTGGTAGTCGCGGGCGTCGCCGCCGTTGTAATCAGCGTGGTCGCCGGCCGCTTCGGAGCGGCGTGGACGATGCTCTATCCTCTTCCGTTCACCGGCGCCACCTGGCCGTCGTGGGCCACCGGAACGTTTCTAATCGGGTATGCGCTCTTCACCGTCGGGTGGCTCTTCTGGTGCGTGCAGATGCTCGGCTGCGCACTTCTAGTCTCAGGCGGGTTCCGCGGTGCGCTCGGGCTAGACTACGTCTTCAGAAATGAGGCGTTCACCGCAGCGGGCGGCAAGCCGCCGACTCCGCAGGGACTCGCCGCGCTCGTCGCAGGGATCGACGGTATCCTCACCGGCGCCGCCGGCATGCTGATCGGAACCGCGCTGCTCGCGCACTGGATCGATCCGAACGTGAAGCTCGACCCGCTTTGGGCCAAGAACGTGACATATTTCTTCGGCCACGCGCTCGCGAACCTGACGATTTATCTCGCGGTTGTCGCGGTGTACGTCGGTCTGCCGCGCTACTCGGGCCGAGAATATCACACGTCGGTGCCGCTAGTCGTCGCTTGGTGGGGGACGCTGCTGTTCGTCGCGATCGCCTACTTCCACCACTTGTATATGGACTTCGTCCAGATGCAGGCGCTGCAATACATCGGCGAAGCGGTGTCCTATTTGGCGGCGCTGCCGGTCGCGGTCGTGACGGTGTTCGGCGGCATGGTGCTCGTTTATCGGGCGAGGATGCGGTGGACGATGGCCTCAATGTTCATCTTTGCCGGACTGATCGGCTGGGTCGTCGGCGGCATTGGCGCACTGCTCGATGCGACCGTGCCGTTCAACGTCGACCTCCACAACACGCTGTGGGTGCCCGCGCACTTCCACACGTACCTGCTGGAAGGCGTGCTGTTGTTCATCATCGGTTGGGCGTTCATATTCGTGGAAGAAGGTGCGCGTGCGGTGACGCCTGCGATCGTCCGCTGGCTGACAGGCATCGGAGTGTTCGGCGGAGGCGCGGTGTTCTTGATCGGCTTTTACGTGGCGGGCGCGGCGGGCGTACCAAGGCGATATGCAGTCGAACCTGCGCCGGGCCCAGACATCGCTTCGTGGTCGACCATCGGTGCGATTCTCGTCGCCGCCGGCCTGTTGGTCGCGCTTGTCGAAGCGGTGCGGCTCGCGCGCGCGCCGCGAACGGCATGACCGGTTATTCGCAATCTGGCCGGATCGCCGGGTATGCGCTGCTCGCAGTAGCCCTTGGGAGTGCGCTTGTGCCGCTTTTGCCATTTGCGGAAGCGCTGCCCGTCTGGAAGCACCACCTCGTCCATGCGTTGATCCTGGCGCTCGCCTCGACATCGGGCATTCTGCTTGCGCACATCGGATCACGAACCGCCGCCGAACAAAGCGAGGCCGGGCCCGGATTCTGGGTGGTGCTCTGTGTGCTCGCGCCGGCGGTGTCGATGTTCTTGATGTGGCCGACCACCTACGATTGGGTCGAACATTATCCGTTGGCGCATGGTGCGGAACATTTCTGCTTTGTCGGACTCGGATTTCTCGCCGGGTTCGGCGGCGAGCGTTACGTGCGGGGCGTCGGCTGGGTTAGCGCTGCAGCGACCGTGCTGACGGCGATCGCGGCAGCCGCAGGCTTCGGGGTCATGGCCGAAAGATGATGCTCAGCTTTCGCAAGACTGGTTGACGATATGCCCTTCGAATCTCGCCTATTCGTGAAAACTGGAATCGTCTATCTTGTGCTCGCGTTTGCCGCCGGCGCAGCGCTCATGATCGCGTCGGCGGCCGGAAAGCCGGCGCCGTTTGTATTTGAAGTCGAGCACGGGCATCTCGGGTTTGTCGGTTGGTTGGTCAACATCGTCATCGGCGTGGCTCTCTGGATGTTTCCGCTCGATCGAGAGCGCTATCCGGCGACGGAGGGCCGGTATCCGGTTGCTGCACCGCTATGGTCCTACTACCTCTTAAACGTCGGTTTGGCCGTGCGCATCGTCGTCGAGCCCTGGTTCCAGCTCAGCGGCGCGAGTGTTTTGGGATCGACGCTGCTCGTCGCATCCGCTTTGATGCAGCTCGCTGCGATTCTCGTTTTTGTTGGCATCATTTGGAGCCGCACGAGAGGGCCACGCCGGCCAGCGCCTGGGGTGCGTTGACGGCGGCTTCCCATCGAATGAAGCGCGAGCCTCCGTGGATCCCTCCTTCGGGTCTTATCGCCGCGCATCTCGCGCACGGAGCTTCGTGGATTCTATTGGGGTTGCTCGCACGCCAAGGCATCGTCGGCCCGTCGATGCGCGCGTTCGCGTGGGTTCACCTCGTAGCGCTCGGGTGGCTGACGCTGACCGCGCTGGCCGTGCTGCTGTTCGTCGTGCCGCAGTTCACCGATGCCGAGTGGCGAGGCGAATTATCGGCGCGCTTGGGGATCGTCGTATTCGCGTTTGGCGCGTTCGCGATGGTCGTCGCGTTCTGGACGGGTGGCGATTCGTGGCTATGGGGCGCGGCATCTGGCGTCGTCAGTGGGCTGACGCTTTATGGGGTGCCGGCGGTAATGACGTTGCGCAGTGCGATGCGTACCCGTGGAACCGAAGCCGCGATTGCTCGAGCATTCCTCATCGTGTTCGCGTTCCTCGGCGCTGCAGCGCTGATCGGCCTGGGCATGGCTGGCGAATTCGCGTCCGGCAAATTCTCTATGCTCGCGTGGGCGCCGTCGGTTCACGCGAATCTTGCGATGATCGGGTGGCTGACGCTGCTGGTCATGGGAGTTTCGGCGAGGACGATTGGGCCAATCTCGGGTAGACGATCTCCGCAACGATGGGTGCACATCGTCTCCTCAAGTCTTGTGACCGCGGGAACGCTCGCACTCGTGCTTGTGCCGTGGACGGCAGCGGCGCTGTGGCCAGGCTGCATCCTTTGTGCGACGGGGACCACCGTTTACGCAGTCGATATGCTGGCGCTCTTGGCCCGTTCGAACGTGCAGCATCGTCCGCCGCAGGCGTTCATGGCGGCTTCGATGCTCTGGCTCGTCGTTACGGTCGCGCTCGGCATCCTCAGCGTCGCCGGCCACACGATGCTCGCACCGGCGTACGTCTTTGTCGGACTCGTGGGTTGGGTGGCCCAGATTGTCCTCGCGCATTTGCATCATATTGGCGTTCGCCTCATCGCGACGATGGCGCGTGGCGATGATGATGAGACGCCGCCCCAGGCTCTCCTCACTCCCAACTTGAGCTGGATGGCGTTCGTGCTGTTCCAGATGGCGGTGGCAACGGGTATTGCGGCATTGATCTCTCACGGTTCGACGCTCCTCACGGGAGCGTCCGTAGCGGGCTTCGCCGGCTGGGTCGCAATGACGGCGAACGTCGCTCGCGCCTTAAGTAAAGCTCGGGCAAATCTGGATGCGTGACTAACGGCATGGCGATACATCGACTCAATAGCTTTGTCGGATGGTCGGTCTGACGTCAGGCGTTGAAGTCGGACAGGCGGAGACTTGAGCCTCCGCCTGTTGAACCACCTTGGATTACTCGATGAATGCTGACCAAAATGCTGACCAACTGCAGCGAACTGTACGCTCTGGAAGTTACTAGGCATCCCTAAACAACACAGGCTAACACAAGAATCTACGCTTTTCTTTCCTTGACACTGTAGGGGTCAGAGGTTCGAGACCTCTCGTGCCCACCATCGCAAAGTCTTACGCCGCAAGGGTTTGCGGCGCTTTCGTTGCTGCGCTTGAATCTGACCGACCAACTAGATTACACACTTTGTTCGGTCCAATCGGCTCATATTGACCTCGCCTCCCGCTCTTTCGCCGATCGGACTTTGTGGCGATCTACAATCTAAAGCAATCGATTGGGGCGTTTTCCCTCGTGATCTCTTGCATTTCAACATCGAAGTCCGACCTCACGCCGCGTCGCAACCAAAGCGAAATTTCACTGACCCCAACACGTTCACTGTAGTGGACCATCTAACGGCTCCTGAGTCGAATTAAAAAGGCAATCCCACCAAAAGTTATCGAAATAGCGGATCTGATCATCACTGATGCCATTCACCGCTTAACCTTCGCCTTGCGATGCGAATATGTCGCTCGTCAGAATGCTTGTATAAGCGCCGCGGCCGTTTTTTGAAGCAACTTTACTACTTTGTTGGATCCTTTTTGATGAGTGATGAGAGTATCAAAGACTTCGAGGCTTGTAAGGGCGTGCAGGATATCGATTAGCTCACCCGATCCGCTGCGATTAGGTAAGCGCTGGACAATCTTGGTAAGAGAGTCGCGGCGCCAGCTCGCTCGCTCAGTCAGCGCGTCACTAACTTCGGTGTCGAGCGCTGCTAACGCATTTAGGCGACGTAAGAGCGGGCCTTGAGTCTCCCAGAGATGGCAGAAAACGACAATCAGAATGTTCATGGCTTTTGCCGGATCGGTTTCTTGGAACACTTTACGCATGTCACGCATGTTCGCTCGTGCTGCAACGTCGTCAAAAAGCGCTTCAAGCAATTTGCCTTTTGAATTGAACTGGTAATAGACCGTCATGCGAGCTACGTTTGCGCGCCGAGCAATGGCATCGATACTAAACGCCGACGCGTCATGATCCGAGAGAAGCTCGCGCGCGGCGTCGATGATCTTGGAGCGCGTGGCCTCCGTGGCTGCTAGACGACGCACTCCTGCTTGATAGGGCCTGGGACTCATAGCCTTTCCTTCGCCATCCGTATCCCTTGACATTTTTAATCATATAGGCTATATAATTATGTCATGGATCGAGTCGCCCTCATTACCGGTGCAACGAGCGCCATCGGCGCTGCCACGGCGCATCTGTTCTCAAAGACGGGATATGCCGTAGCCCTAGTCGCGCGCCGGCTCCCGCTACTTGAGGCTCTCGCGCACGAGATTGAAGCAGAGGGCGGGCTCGCGCTCGCCATCGAGGCAGACGTGACCCAATCGGTCGCCATGGAAGAGATGGTTAAAAAAACCGTGCAGACATTTGGCGGTCTCGATATCGCCTTTAACAACGCTGGCGGCGGAGCGCGTCCTACTCCTCTCGCCGATCTCAGTCCTGAAGTGTTCTCCGAGGCAGTTAGCGTCAACCTTACCGGAACGTTCTTGAGCATGCGTTCGCAGTTAAAAGCGATGCTCGCGCGCGGGGGTGGCTCCATCGTCAACATGTCATCTACGGCGGGTCTTCAAGGTGTTGCTGGCCTTGCTCCGTACTGCGCAGGAAAGCATGCCATCATCGGCTTGAGCAAGGCAGCGGCATTGGATTACGCCGACAAGAATATTCGCATCAACGTCGTCGCTCCCGGACCAATCGCGACCGAACGCACTGATTCCGAGCAACGCAATCGCATCGGCCGGTATATCCCGGTCCAGCGCGTGGGCGAGCCATCCGAAGTCGCGGAGTTGGTTCGGTGGCTCTGTTCATCCGATGCCCGATTTATTACAGGCGTCGTCGTACCAATCGACGGCGGGCGCCTCGCCGGTACGCCGTCCTTTGTAGTTGGTTCATGAAGGTCAATGAGGTGCTGCTTTTGGGGCACGTTCTTTTCACGACGGCGGGCTACGTGGGTCTGATCGCCGCGAACGCGTACGTTCTCTTCTTGTCGCGGAGTCGAGATCCACACGCAATCCGCCTGGGACTAACGGCTTGGCGCCATTGCTCTCAGGTTTTCGGGCCGTTCTTACTCATCGGAGTTTTCTTCGGATTTGGGCTCGCCTCTGCGATGCACGTTTCCCTTGGCGGTTTATGGTTGGTGACGACGTATATTCTTATCGTCGCGGCCATTGCCGTGCAAGCATCAGTGATGGTGCCGTGGCAATTGCGCAGCAACCCCATGCTTGAAGCCGGCATCGTCCCCCGAATGACACCTGTTGTCCTCGTGCTGATCCTCTCATGCGTCTTCTATACTTCTATTCTTTGGTTAATGCTGGCACGTCCGGAATAGAGGCCCTGGGCGCTTGGCGCAACAGAAAGGGAGTCGCAACCCGCGGCTGTCTTTTGTTCTTCGGCAGCCGGTTGAGTCGGATTGTTGAGCGGGTTGTTGTACACCGCTACCGGGGGTCCAAGTGGATACATGGAGCTGACCCGGTTTAGCGGACACTACCGCATTTGCGGAACCGACCGGTCGGGTCAAAACATTTACTCGGTGCACACTCAAGTGCACACTATATGGTAGACACTAGTGGACGCTGGTAGGCATTCGTGCACTCCCGAAAGCGACTGAAAGCCTGTCAAATGTGCGCTAGCTCAGGTGGAAAATGTCCGAACCACATTGACACTGTAGGGGTCAGAGGCTCGAGACCTCTCGTGCCCACCATCACAAAGCCTTACGCCGCAAGGGTTTAAGACTTTCCTGATTTCCTGAATTCTCGATTTCGCCGTAGACGGTCTCTAGGTACTGCTAATCAGACTGCGGACGCATGGCGCCCGTGCAACGAAGATAAATATGCATCGAAACAGGACGCCACGTTTCGCGCGAACAGTCTTCCAACCGGCGTCAAGATTATCTCATCATCTTGAAACCTCACGATGCCATCAGTCTCGAATGGCGTGAGCGCCGCACTTTCCACGAGCAATGGAATGGCTTCCGACACCGACACGCGACCGCGCGTCATTATGCTTTCGATGATTGCCCGCCTCGCGATATCGTCGGGCGCAAGGACGCAGCCGCGTGAGGCCACCGAGTCGTCCGCAACGTTTTCAATGTAGCGCCTCACGTCCGGCTGGTTCTGTGCAAATGCATCTTGCGACGCCGAAATGGCGCTGGAGCCGACGCCGACAAGCGCCTCGGTTCGGCCCGGTGTGTATCCCATAAACGTGCGGTTGACGTCGTTTCGCAGGTCGGCCTCCGCAAGCGCATCACCGGCAGCCGCGAAGTGGTCGATGCCGATATGTCGATACCCGGCGGCAACAAACGTTTTCACGCTGTCCATTATCATGCCGAACTTTTCTAGTCGATTCGGTAGCGCGTTCTCGTAAGCGCGTTGCGCGCGATTGACCCAAGGCACGTGCGCGTACGCGTACGCCGCTAGCCGATTCGGCTTCATGGTCAGCACCTGCGCGATCGTTAGCGCGAACGACGCTCGCGTTTGCATTGGCAAACCGTAGATGAGGTCGATGTTGACGCCAGCTATTTCGAATTCGCGCGCCCATTGCACGGCCATCTGCGTCTGCTCTAGCGTTTGAAGCCGATTGATAGCGCGCTGCGTTGCTTCTTGGATATCTTGCACGCCGAAGCTTATGCGGTTGAAGCCCATGGCAGCGATCAGCGCTATTTGACCGCGAGAGGCCAATCGTGGGTCTACTTCGATCGATATCTCGGCGTCATCGGCCAATGAAAAACGTGTCGCAACCATGCGGAAAAGCCGAGCGATCTGAGCAGCCGAAAGACTGTTCGGTGTTCCACCGCCCCAATGCAGCCAGCGTATCGCAACTTTGCCGATACGCATGGCTATACTGTTAAGTTCGCATTCAACCGCGTCGAGGTAGCGGTCGACTAGGGCTGTATCCTTGGTGATCAAACGATTGCATGCGCAATACCGACATAGCGATGGACAGAAAGGCACATGAACGTAAAGCGCTATTGCACGTGTGGATGAGCTTGGCACGATCGCCGCGACGATTCGATCGCGCGCTTGCGTCGGATCGTGATGCCATGCTGGAACCGTCGGATAGCTTGTGTAGCGCGGAAGCGGGCGGTCGTAGCGCACGACCAGATTCTCCCATTCCGTTTCCGGCGGGAAGGCTACCTCAATAGAATCGACAGGATCTGTGCTAATGAGCTGACGCCTCAGGTGTGGGCCATTTCCATCATAACGGCGATCTCATCCGGATTCCACGTCGTGAATAAATCTGCCACGGTGATCCAGCGCTGGCGCAAACGGGACACCCGCGGATCGCCGATCACGGACGTGGCTGGCCTCTCAGTGGCTTTCTGGGCTACTGTACCATCTTTGTTTGGCGATACGCGTGAACTCCGCGCGAAGAAGTCATGTAGGTCGGCTGGGATACGGTGCCGCAGCGCCTGGAGTTTCGCAGAAACAACGTTTGCGATGTTAATGTAGCGAATCGCAGATCGCTGCCATGGCGTACACCAGCCCGCGGGAAGGGTGCCTGACGCCAGACCCGGGAACGTGCAAGCATCCATGAGGACCAGCGTGCGCGGCGTCGAAGGCCTCAAAGCACTCGCCGGCGCGGAAATTCCTCCGAGCCCGTGGCTCAAGATCACTCAAGAGCGTGTGGATGCATTCGCATTGGCCACCGACGACGCGCAGTGGATACACGTAGATCGCGACCGCGCGAGAGACGGACCGTACGGCGCAACGGTGGCGCACGGTTACCTGACACTGTCGCTGATTCCGCACCTATGGCGTCAGGCCGTGCAGATAAATGAAGTTCGAATGTCCGTGAATTATGGGCTTAACAAGGTACGCTTCCCTGCACCACTCATCGTGCCGTCGCGCGTGCGGGCCCACTTCAGGGTTCGAGATGTAAAAGTTATTCGCAACTCGGTGAGGTCGAGCGTTCTGGTGACGATTGAGCGCGAGGGTTCCGACAAACCCGTGTGCGTTGCTGAGTTGCTCTTGCTCCACTACCCGTAGGGGCGCACCGTTGAAACTTGGAGCAAGTCCGGAAGCCACCGTTGCGGTCGACAATCGCGGCATAATCGTCGCTTGGAACGACGCGGCGGAACAACTCCTCGGCTGGACTGCTCGGCATGCCCTGGGTAAGCCGTGTCACGAGGTCATGCATGGAAGCACGCCGGCGGGCGCACCCGTGTGCTCTCGCGATTGCGCGATCGTCCAACTCTGCCGCGAAGGCAAAGCTGCTCGCCGGTTTGAGATGGTAGCGAATCGTCCCGACGGCGCGGACGTATGGCTCGACGTCACCACCGTTACCGTGGACGACGAGGGGCAGTCCGTCGCCGTTCACGTCTTATGCGAGAGCGTGGCGAGCCGGCGCATGGCCGCGGTCGCAGAAGACGTCGCGCATCGCCTGGCAAACGCCCGCCCCGACGCAGCGACCGAGGAGAATGCGCAACCGGACCTCCGGCGCGTCCTCACGCCGCGGGAGCTGGACGTATTGCAATTGCTTGCCGCCGGTTTGAGCACTGACAATATCGGCCGGCAGTTGGGCCTGTCGCGAGCGACAGTGCGAAGCCACGTCCAAAACTTGCTGCCCAAGCTCGGCGTACACTCGCGGATCGAAGCCGCGGTCGTGGCACTGAAAGCCGGCTTAGTGCATCTGCACTAGCAAACTCCGGCATATTGCGCTTGTGAGCGTGAGACAACCTCAGCTATGATGAATTCGAACGAACGCTCGAACGAAGAGCTGCGTTCGGAGAAGCACATTGACGACATACGATTTGCGCTTGCGAGTAGCGCTCGACGCCGCAGAGCGCGTCTTCGCCGAAAAGGATTATGGTTTGGCCACGATGCGCGACGTGGCCGCCGCCGCGGGTCTTAGCATCGCGGGACTCTACTACTACCTACCAAGCAAACAACGTGCTCTGTTCCTCGTCTGCGAGCGCACGCTAGCCGCCCTCATGGAAAGCCTCGACCGGGCCCTGACCGCTTTGCCCGATCCCGAAGATCAACTCCATGCCCTCGTCCGCGAGCACGTCGGCTTCATCACCCGCAAGCCGGCAGCATACCGCGCGCTCCTGCTCGTCGACGCGTTGGATGGGGCGGGTAGGGCCACGATCTTGGAGCTGCGTCGGCGCTATTTCGCGCGTGTAGCCGATCTTGTCATCGCCGTCCAACAGGAACGACCCTCATCGATTTCCACGCGTGTTGCCACTGCCGCTCTGTTCGGGATGATGAATTGGGCGCCGACGTGGCATCATGTCGGCGATGCGACCGACACGGCGCGGATCGCGGACGAAATGACAATGCTGTTTCTGCGCGGTGTGATCGCACGCAAGCCCTCGGAGCTCATCGCGTGAGCGGCCGAATTCAAGTCCGCAGCGACGGCAGGCTCGGCCGGATCACACTAGCCGCCGGGTCCCTCAACATTCTCGATACCGATGACGTGCGCGCGATTGAACGGGCAGTGCATGAACTTGGGGGACGTCCGGTCATACTACTTGACGCTGCAGGCGATCGCGCGTTTTCCGCCGGCATGGACGTGTCAGACCACTCCCCGGATCGTGCTTCCGCTATGCTCGCAGCGCTTGCCGAAATGGCGGATGCGTTCCGCACGACCTCGTCGGTCACGGTAGCAAAGGTCGACGCACCGGCGCTCGGCGGTGGCTTCGAACTCGTGCTGCTCTGTGATCTTGCGGTCTGCTCTGAACGTGCATCGTTCGCGCTCCCGGAGATCAAATTGGCTGCGCTCCCGCCGATCGCGTGCTCACTTTTGCCGGCCGCCGTGGGCGAGCGACGGGCTTTGGAGCTCATCCTCACAGGCCGCAAGCTGGACGCGGCGGCGGCCGAGCAGTGGGGCATCATCTCGCGCGCAGTTCCGCACGATGCGCTCGACGAGCACATCTCGGAGCTTTGCGGCGCATTGCTCTCGCTCTCCGAAGACGCGTTACGATGCTGCAAACGGGCAGCGCGCTCGCGCGACGCAGGCGACGCTATGCGGATCTACACCGACGTTTTGCTTCACACCCGCGATGCCGCGGAAGGCATTCAGTCGTTCATCGAGCGACGAGCGCCGACATGGAACTGGCAGCACGAACTTGAGGAGGTCGCCCCATGAAGCCAATGGTGCTAGACGAGCTACGGCCTGGCGTAGCGGATGACGTCCTATACGATGCCCGAGATAACGTTGCGACGATCACGCTCAACCGGCCGGGCTCTTACAACGCCTATACCACCGATACGTTGCGGCGATTGCATGAAGCGCTTCGGCGGGCGATGTGGGATGACGAATCCGGCGTCGTCGTCATCACCGGCGTGGGCCGGGCAGCGTTTTGCACCGGCGGCGACGTCAAGGAATATGAGGAACGTTATGTTCAAAGTCCGGATGAATTTTGGAAGTACATGGTGCTCTTTCAGGACTGCATCGACGCGATTCGTGGGATGGGCAAACCAACCATAGCACGGCTGAACGGCATGGCGGTCGGCGGCGGCAACGAGATCAACATGGCCTGCGACTTGGCGATCGCAGCGGATCACGTGACGCTTCGTCACGTCGGCGTGAAGGTCGGCAGCGTCGCCGCAGGCGGCGCGACCCAATGGTTGCCGATCATGGTCGGCGACCGGCGTGCGCGCGAGATGCTATTCTTGTGCGAACCGATCAGCGCGCAGCAGGCGTTCGATTGGGGACTCGTCAATCGCGTCGTTCCATTTGAACAACTTGACGCGACCGTGCGCGAGATGTGCGACAAGCTGCTCGACACGTTCCCAGGCTGTATGCGCTATACGCAGTGCCAGGTCAACTATTGGAAAGATCAGGCGTGGCATGCCACGATTGGTCACGCGCGCGAGTGGTTGGCGCTCCACTTCGCGAATCCGGAAACGGCCGAAGGCATGCGCGCCTTCGTCGAGAAGCGCGCGCCCGACTACGCAGGAATACGCCGCCGGCGAGCGCGATGAAGGCCGCCGTTTTTCACGCGCCGCACCGACCGCTCGATATCGAAGATCGGTCGATGCCGATCGCCGGCGCGGGCGAGATCGTGATCAAGGTTGCAGCCTGCGGCTTGTGCCACACCGACCTCCACTACATCGACCACGACGTGCCGACGTTCAAGCGGCCGCCGCTCGTATTAGGCCACGAAGCCTCGGGAACGGTTGCGCAAGTGGGTCCCGGTATCGATCGCTGGCATGAAGGTGATCGAGTGCTCGTGCCGGCGCTACTCACGTGCGGCGCATGCGATGCGTGCAGGCGCGGCCGTGAGAATATCTGCGAACGCGGCATCATGCCCGGCAATCATATAGACGGCGCGTATGCCGAATACATGCGGGTACCGGAAAAGGACGCGCTGCCGTTGCCCGACGACCTGCCGCTGCAAGATGCATGCCTGATCGCGGATGCAGTGTCGACGCCGTATCACGCCGTGGTCAATCGCGGCGAAGTGCGACCGGGCCAGCGAGTCGTGGTCTTCGGGTGCGGAGGAGTCGGCGTCAACGTCGTGCAGATCGCTGCGGCCGCGGGCGCGGAAGTGTGGGCGGTCGACGTGCAGGCGGGCAGGTTGGAACATGCGCTGCGCTTCGGTGCGCGGCACGCCGTCGATGCATCGAAGACGGCGGACGTACATAAGGCGATTCGACGCGCGACGAACGGCGGCGCCGACGTCGCGTTCGAGGCCATCGGCAACCCGCTCACCATGCGTCAGGCGTTCGACAGCCTGCATCGTGGCGCGCGGCTGGTCATCGTCGGGTATTCCGATCTCGACCTCGGCCTTTCCGCCGCCAAGATAATGTTCAACGAGATGGAAGTACGCGGATCGCTCGGCTGTCGTCCGGTGGACTATCCGCGCATCATCGAAATGGCGCGCAGCGGGCGCATCGCGTTGACGCCACTCGTCACCGGACGTTTCCCGCTCAACGAAATCAACGCTGGCCTCGATGCTCTGCGCGCCGGTCACGGCCTGCGCAACATCGTCGTCCCCGCCGGATAGGAGTTCGCACGAATGGCCATCGAGCTCACTGCACCGTTCGACGAGATCATCGAACACTGCACCGAAGCAATCGAGTCGCTCGATTTTCCCGAGGCGTCTTTATGGAAGCGCGAGGCTGAGGGTCGCGCGATCGTCGGCTGCTTCCCAGTGTACACGCCGGTGGAGATATTCCATGCCGCACACGTGTTGCCGGTAGGTCTCGTCGGCGCCGGTAACCGCATCGAAATCAGCAACGCCGACGCACGCTTTCAATCCTTCGTGTGCTCGATCGTCAAGAGCACGCTTGAGCTCGCGATGGTCGGCAAGCTCGACGATTTCGACGGTTTCGTGTTCCACTCTATTTGCGACCCAGCGCGCAATCTGGCAAGCGTTTTTGAACGAAATTTCGAGAACAAGCAGGTCGAGTACATTCACTTTCCGCAGCGGCTCGATTCGCCGGAGGCCGTCACCTATCTTGAAGCCGAGTACCGGCGCGTTCTGGCGTGGGCCGCTTCGTTAACCGGTCATAGCGTGACTGACGTAGAGCTTCGGCATAGCATCGCGCTCTACAACGCCGTGCGGGCGGGATTGCGCTGGCTTTACGACTTCCGCCTGCAGGCACCACACAACCTCGCGACTCGCGAGTTGTACGCGCTCATGCGTTACGGCCACATCGCGCCGCCCGAGACCCACCTGCGTCTGCTCAAGCGAGCCTCGGCGCTGCTGAGCCAGCGTGAAGCTAAGCCGAAGGATCGTGCGCGACTGATCGTCGTCGGCTCCTTCTGCGAACAGCCGCCGCTGGACCTCATCGCGTCGATAGAAAGCGCAGGCTGCTATGTCGTGGACGACGACTTTTTGCTTGGCCGGCGCTTTTTTACTACCGAGGTGCCAGACTCGGCGAGGCCGTTGCACGACCTCGCGGATGCATACGTCAACCACAGCGTCGACTCAAGCGTCAAACACGACCTCAGGCATTCCAAAGCGCAGGCGCTGGTGGAACGGGCGCGCGCATGCGGCGCGGATGCGGTGGTCGTGTTGACGGCAAAGTTCTGCGAACCCGCGCTCTTCGACTATGTGCTCTATCGTAAAGCGCTCCAAGAAGCGCACATGCCGCACGTGTTCCTCGAGTTTGAAGAAAAAATGTGGCTTTTCGACAAGATCAAGACCGAGATCGAAACCTTCGTCGAGTCGCTGCTTTTCAGTTAGGAGTCAATGTCGTGCCAGAAATCGCATACCAAGGCCGATTGCACCATCTCCAAAAAGAGCTGATGAGCCAGTATTATTCCGAATTGACGGCGTCGGCGGAAGGCAGGGGCGCGCCAGCGGCCTACTTGCTCATCGGCGGCAATCCGGTCGAACTGCTGCGCGCCTTCGAAATTTTACCGGTCTACCCGGAGGTTAACGCGCTTCAACTGGCAGTCAAAAAGCAGTCGCTTGGATTCATTCAAGCAGCGGAAGAGATGGGGTATTCGACCGATAATTGCGCCTACGTCAAGGCCGACATCGGACTCTACTTCGCGGGCCGCAAGACGCCGTTTGCCACGATTCCCGAACCATCACTGCTGCTCTGCAACTACGTAGGCTGCAACGTGTACTTGCACTGGTTCGACCATCTCGCCGAATACACAAAGCGACCCGCATTTCATCTTGACATCCCCTTCATCCGCACGCGATCGGGCAGCCCTACAACGGACGACGTGACGTATGTGATGCGTCAGCTCCGGTCCCTCATCGCGACATGTGAGGAGCTCACGGGCAAGAAGCTCGATGAGGACAAACTGCATCGCGCGGTGGAGCTGTCGTCGAAGACGGGCGACCTGTGGTCAAAGATCAAGCACCTCACCAAGCGCACGCCAGCGCCGTATGACGCATATTTCGATTCGGTGACGATGATGGCTCCGCTCTACTGCTTGCGCGGTACCGAGCAGGGTCTTGAATTCTTCGAGACGGCTTACGAAGAATATAGACAAATGGCTGACGATAAGCGCGGGCCGCTCGATCGCGAGGACTTCCGAATTGTCGTCGAAGGCCCGCCTCCGTGGCCGTACCTTCGTGTCTTCCGCGATATGTTTACGCGCTGGAACGCGGTCGCGGTAGCATCCACTTATTCGACCGTGGGCGGTCTGTGGGAGTTTGGTTTCTCGCACGACCCCGACCGGCCGCTGGAGAGCATCGCAGAACACCTGTTGCGTTGGAATCTGACGAATCGCAACTTCCTGCAGCGCTACGATCAGATCGCGCGCTATCTGGATGAGTGGCATGCCGATGCGCTGGTCATTCACTCGGTGAAGAGTTGCCGATTGTTCTCGGCTGGCCAAGGCGATATGCGCGACTACTTCACGAAGCGCGGTGTGCCGACGCTCCTGGTCGAGTCGGACCTCGAAGATCCGCGCTACTTCTCAGAAGCGCAGATGCGAAACCGGATCGACGCCTTTTTCGAGTCGATGGCACACCGCAAACTGACAAGTGCGGCCGGCGCGTGAGGAGGACGACTATGATCTTCGCTGGCGGAGTAGACGTCGGATCCACGCAGACAAAGTGCGTGATCATCGACGAAGCGCGGCGTATCGTCGCCCGCTCGCTCATCGAGACGGGTTCGAATGTCACGCGGGCCGCAGAGCGCGCGTTCGACAAAGCGCTCGCAGCCGCCGGCATAGCTCGTGCCGACGTGGCCTGCGTGGTCGGGACCGGCTACGGCCGATTCAAAGTTGAGTTCGGCGATTTACAGGTCACCGAGATAAGTTGTCATGCGAAGGGCGCCTGCTCCGTGTTTCCGGGTACACGCACCGTCATCGACATGGGTGGTCAAGACGCCAAGGGCATCAAGGTGCTCGGAGGTGAGGTGCTCGATTTCGTCATGAACGACAAATGTGCGGCAGGCACCGGCCGTTTCTTGGCCACTGCCGCCGAGGTGCTTGCGCAGCCTCTCGACGCCATCGGTCAATTGTCGCTGCAGGCACGCAACCCCGTGCGGCTGTCAACTGTCTGCACGGTGTTCGTCGAGTCGGACATCATGGCATACCTGGCACAGGGCAAGAAGGTTTCCGACATCCTCGGCGGTATCCACAGCGCAATCGCCGCACGAACGATCGCGCTCGTTCGCCGCGTGGGTCTCGAGCCCGAAATCACGTTTACTGGCGGCGTCTCGCTCAACGTCGGCATGGTGCGCGCGCTTGAAGACCGGCTTGGACTCAAGGTCAACGTGTGCGACGATTCGCACTACATGGGCGCCATTGGCGCGGCTGCCTTCGCGCTGGAGCGCGGTCTCGTGCTCGTCGCCGAAAACATCGCGTAAGGAGTTGTCATGAGTCTCATTGCCGGCATCGACATCGGTTCGCGTGCAACGAAGATCGCTCTCGTCGACCGGGGCGGCATGCTGCGGGGTTGGCATCTCGCGCGCACCAAACCGCCGTTCGCCGACCTCGTCGATTCCGCACTCACTGCAGCGCTCGATGAAATCGGGGCGTCGCGTTCCGACGTCGACTACATCATCACGACCGGTTTCGGCCGCTCAAGTTACCCGGACCGCGACACGCAGGTCACCGACATCACCTCCGGCGCATTCGGCGCGATGGCTGTGTTCCCAAACACGCGATGCGTCATCGACATCGGTTCGCAAAGCTCACGCGCCGTTAGGGTGAACGAGATAGGGCGCGTGAAGGAGTTCAAGTCGAACGACAAGTGCGCGGCGGGCGCCGGCGGATTCGTCGAGCGCGCCGCGCGCTACCTGGAGATCGAACTCGAAGCAGTAAGCGATCTCTCGCTGGCGGGCAGCGACCCGGTGACGATATCGAGCATCTGCGCGGTACTTGCCGAGTCGGAAATCATCAATCACGTGAGCCAGGGCCGAACGGTCGAAGACATCCTGCGCGGTGTTCACAACTCGCTCGCCGAACGAGCGGTGGCGCTGCTCAAGCGGGTGGGTATCGAGCCCGAAATCACGCTCGTGGGTGGCATGGCTCGCCAAGGTGGTATGGTTCGCGCGCTTTCGGAGATGCTTGCGATGCCGGTGAACGTGCCGGAAACGCCCGAGATCGTCAACGCGCTGGGCGCGGCATTGCTGGCAAAGCGCCGGCTTGAAAAGGTCGCCGCGTAATAGACGCGCTTGACGAACGCGAAATATCACGAAGGCGGACATGTAGAATCCCGGGCAGCGCTGAAACGTTGCTGACCAAAATGCTGACCAACTGCAGCGAACTGCACGCTCTGGTCGTCATGCAGTGAGCCTAAACTCTACAGGATGATACCAAAACCTACGCTTTTCTTTCCTTGACACTGTAGGGGTCGGAGGTTCGAGACCTCTCGTGCCCACCATTTCGGAGCCTTACGCCGCAAGGGATTGCGGCGTTTTGCATTGATCTTTCGCTCAAGTCGAAACCTCGAAATACACACTTTCCACCAGCCAAAGCCAATTGGAACAAAGCCTCACAGATTTTTCTCTGCCCATGCCACGGTTCGACGTAAACGAAGTTCGGCAAGCACGTGTCCGGTCCGGCTAATTGCGGCCCGGATCCGCTGCCGTTCCAAGATATGTCGGGGACGGCCGACGTCACTTGGATCAACTTCGCGCAGACCACAGCCGACCGCATCATCGTCTCCTACAAGTGGGGACACATGCTCAACTGGCTTGAGGAACGGACCGGCCCTCCCTAGAACAGCATTTGGCGACGCGGCTTATCCCCATAACTTTTGTTATACTTAGTCTTCAATTGTTGAGTCTGAGCTCTTGTCGGTCCGCGAGTCATATGGGTATCCCTTCGCAGTTGTCGAACCACGCGCCATGAGTGATCATGGCCGCGATGCGACGGCGCCCCAAGTTCCATGAACGACCCTGTTCCTCTCTGTTGACATTTTCCCAGCCTTGTCAAAGAAGTCATTTGCCTCGTACTTTAACTCAGGCGTTAGCTTCAGCTTGGCTGCCGAACCAAAAGGCCGCTGGCGTGGCTACAGGTCGAAGGTATCGTAGACGACTCAAATGCTGCGGGCTCCCTCCCGAGCAACATTTGCGTGTACGATATCCCAAACCATATTTCAACGTCGTTCCAAACGCTTGCGATTTGAGCGATACAGATTGCCAGCGCGGGTCGCTTGAGAACCGCTATGTCCTTAACGTCGATCAGTTCGCCATTTCGCTTGAAATGTTGCGGCAGTCGACGCCTCCATTATTGCGGACGCCGGGCGTCCGCGACGAGCGAACTGCCTCACTGTCTCAAGATAGAATCAGAGGAACGTAGGGGGATTCACCCCTAACCCGGGAACGATTGCACATGTCGAGTTCCGTCGACGACAAAAAACATACGGCCGACTTGCGGACGTTGCCCACCGGCACGGTGACCTTCTTAGTCTCGGACATTGAGGGAAGTACCGAACGGTGGGAATCTCACCCTGATGCGATGGCCGACGCGGTCAAGCGCCACGATGTGCTTATGCGTAACGCCATCGAGTCGCACGGCGGCTATGTCTTCAAGACAGTTGGCGACGCGTTCTGCGCGACATTTCCGCGCGTATCTGACGCCATCGCGGCGGCTCTGAATGCCCAGCGCGAACTCATCACGGAAGACTTTTCGCAAGTCGGCGGCTTGTGCGTCCGGCTTGCGTTACACACAGGTGAGACGACCGAACGCGACGGCGATTACTTCGGTCCAACGGTCAACCGCACAGCGCGACTGCTCGCGGTTGGGAGTGGTGGTCAGACGCTGCTGTCCGGGGTAACAGCGGAGCTCGCCCATGGCAAGTTGGGGCCAAAGGCGACGCTGATCGACCTCGGTATCCACCGACTCAAAGATCTTTCCCAACCCGAACACATCTACCAGCTGTGCGACCCTGATCTCCTAAGCGATTTCCCGCCGCTTCGCTCACTGGAAGCGCACCACCACAATCTCCCCGTCCAGGTGACGAGCTTTCGCGGTCGAGGACGCGATATCGAAGACGTGAGATCGCTTCTCGATGGCGCATCGCTCTTGACGCTCGTAGGCGCCGGCGGCATAGGCAAGACTCGGCTCGCGCTTCAATTGGGTGCCGAATTGATCGAACGCTACCGAGACGGCGTTTGGTTTGTCGAGCTAGCATCGCTGAGTGATCCCGAGTTGGTGGCCAACATCACGGCGCAAGTTCTCAACATAACCGTGCCCCAAGATCGATCCCCGACAGACGCAATTGTCACCGGCTTACGGCGCAAACGAATGCTCGTGATCCTTGACAATTGTGAACATCTTGTCGCCGCCGCCGCGAAACTCGCTAACGCTATAGTGACAAACTGCCCCGACGTACGGATCCTCGCGACTTCGCGGCAGGGCCTGGGCATTGCCGGCGAAATCGTGCACCAAGTGCCGCCGCTCGCCGTTCCGGAAAAGATCCAAGCGCTCAGGCTAGACGAAGCGTTACGGTTCGGTGCAGTGAGGCTCTTTGCGGACCGTGCCGCAGCCGCCGATTCGAGATTCGCGCTGTCGGACGACACCGCCCCGATCGTCGCTGAGATCTGCAAGCATCTCGATGGTATAGCGCTGGCAATCGAGCTGGCCGCGGCCCGAGTTAAAGTCATGAGCATTCCGCACTTGGCCGAGCGGCTTGCAGAGCGCTTCCGGATCCTCACCGGGGGAAGCCGTGCGGTGCTTCCTCGCCAACAAACGTTGCGAGCGCTCATTGACTGGAGCTACGATCTGCTTGCGGAGAGCGAGAAGCTGCTCTTTCGCCGGGCGTCTATTTTCGCCGGTGGTTGGACACTTGAGACCGCGAGCGACGTTATCGCAAGCGAGACCATCGAAAAGGGTGACGTTCTCGAATTGCTGGCGTCACTGGCGGAAAAATCGCTGATCGTGGTTGACACGACGGGCCCCATGGAGCGTTACCGCCTTCTCGAATCCACCCGCGAGTACGGGCTCGAGTTACTCACGGAGGAGGGCGAGCGCATCGGGCTGGCACGGAAACATGCTGAGTGTTTCGCGGCTATGGCACGCGAGGCGGACGAGGTCTCGAAGAATAAGCCAGCACAATCATGGTTAAGAAAGTACGAACCAGAAATCGACAACTTTCGTGCGGCATTGGACTGGGCGCTCAGTGGTGACAACGATCCGATCTCAGGCGGGACGATCGCCGGGAACCTAGGATTACTTTGGTGGTATGGTGGGCGGACCGGCGAAGGGCGGCGTTGGACTATGAGCGCCCTGGGCCGCATCGACGAGGCTCAGGCGCCTGCCGTGGCCGCGCGTCTGTGGCTAACGTCGGCGGTGTTGAATGATGGCCTGCGCAAACTCGAAGACGGTGAACGCGCCCGCGCGCTTTACGAATCGCTCGGGGACCGACGCGGTACTGCCCGCGCGCTACGTTGCGTTGGTTCCGGCTTGCATCAACTAGGCCGAATCGACGAAGCTGAGCAGGCGTTGCGCCGCGCCATGCCAGATCTGCGCGAAGCAGGCGATGCGACCGAGGTCGTTCGTTGCCTCTTTTCACTCAGCAGCACGGTGTGGGCTCGTGGTGATGCTGAGGTCGCGCGGCAGCTCCTCGGTGAAACATTGTCGGCGGCGAAGGCGCTGGGAGACGATGCGGCGAGCGCAGGATATCTATTCAACCTCGCCGAGCTTGAGTTTTCTCAGGGAGGGACCGAAGCGGCGGTGCGGCACGCCAGTGATGCGATTGCAATTTACCTAGGGGCGAAGAATTTTAGGCTGGTGGCTATCGTTTACGCCAACTTGGCCGTTTATCGAATCGCGTTGGGGCAGTTAGGCGAGGCGCGCTCCGAGGCGTGCGAAGCGATTCGGTGGTCCCGGGAAACTCAATACACCTACTGCACGGCCATCGCCATTCAGCACCTCGCGCTGATTCTGTCCCTTCACGGCGAGCGGCACCGCGCCGCCCGGCTAGCGGGTTATGTCGATGCTGCATACCAGAAGCTTGGCAGCCGGCGCGAGCCGACAGAGGCGTGGGCCTACAACAAGCTGCTGATTTCTCTACGCGAGGAAATCGCATCCGATGAGCTTGAGGTTTTAATGGCTGAAGGCGCAGGATGGACGGAGGATCAGACTGCAGACGAAGCACTGACGCTCTCGCAAGCGCAACCGCCTTCAACTGAAGCTAATTCGAGATGATGGAGATTCACTTGCCGCTCGATATCCTCGAGAATACCTTGAAGAAGTACACTTCGTTACCTAGGGTTTGTTCGGGCCGAAAGGGGCGGTCCGAGCTAAGAGTCGGTCGACGTCAAAAGTGACGAACGGCGGGGCCTCACGCCGAGTGCTGACCAAAATGCTGACCAACTGCAGCGAACTACACGCTCTGGACGCCACCAGAACGCACCAAACGCCACGGGATAACTCCAGAAACTACGCTTTTCTTTCCTTGACACCGTAGGGGTCAGAGGTTTGAGACCTCTCGTGCCCACCATCGCAAGCGGATTCCGGCCAGTCGGAGGTGCTCGCGCACTTCCGCGATCCGGCTGGCAACGTGCTCGGCATCAAGCAGCAGCAGGGTTTCGAAATGGCGGAAGCCGCGCGCCGACATCCGTCACCCCATCGCGAAGAACGCTCGCCCCTTGCGGAGCGAGCGTCTTTGCGTGTCCCCGACTGCCGTCTAGTGACCGTCTTGTTCGATGATCTTCCCGAAGAGACCGTCGGAATAATCGTTCGGTCCGGCCGTGAAGAACAACTCGTCCGACTTGCCGTTCGCGGGATTGTCGGCACCGAATTGCAGCGACCAAAGACCTGGGATTTTGATGGTGTGCCCTTGCGGATCGACGAGCTGCCCGAGAAATGCACCGGTCATGAAGTTGAATGCGCTGATGTGGCCGTCGTCCACGTTCCCGATCAACAACGCATTACTGAACCGTCCGAAGTCATGCGGCGCCAGCGCGATGCCCCATGGAGAGACCAGGTGGCCGCCCCGGCCGTTCGACGCGAACGTACGCATGAGGTGACCGCCGGTATCGAAGATGTCGACGATTCCCCCGCCAAGGCCCGCGAACGTGACGAACAAGCGGCCTTGGATTGCGTGGATCGCGTACGTGCTGTAGCCCTTCGGCACGTTCGGATCGGTGAATGAGAACAGGGGTTGAAAGTTGCCGCCGAAGACGTCGATCGTGTTATTCGCATTGTTCGCTGCGTACAGGCGCGGGCCGTTGCGATCGGTCACGATCTCGAGACCCGTGTAGGACGCATGTGCCTTGAAGTTGTCCACGGCGATGATCGCATGGTGTGGGGCGACTCCCGGGCTCCAGCCGCTGATGGTGCCGTCTAGCGTGTCGAAGATGAACGCCGCAGGGCCTGACTTTCCATTTTTGGAGACCACCCATCGTATCGATGGATTCGGTACGATTCCCGTTGGACTACCGAGCGTGCCGCTCGCTTGCTCGGGCGCCGGCGGCACGGTCACGACCAGTCCCTGGGGAACCCCGCCTCCGTCGTAGATCGTGGAAAGCCCCGTACCGTTGTCGGACACCCAGAACGGACTGTTGATGAAAAACGCGAGTCCCCATCCATTCACGAGGTTGGCGTCGGTGTGCTGGGCCATGCCGTGGACGTTAGAGGTGAGGTTGACTTGCAAGTATCTTCCTTGTCCGGCAGCGCTCGCCTCGTGCGTCGTGCCGATGCTGAACGCCGCTGTGAGCGCCATGCAGCACGCGCTCGTCGAGATGCGATCCCATCGAATCATAGAGTCGGTCTCCTCAAAAAGCGAAAATGCTTCAGTTTCGGATGCTTGGTTCAACGCACATCATTGCAGACTGAGTTGAAAAGCCGCTGAAATCGGCTCAGTCAGAATATTTATGAAAATCCGCTCCTACGTTGACACAACGGAGGATCGCGCAGCTGTATTTGTTCGTCGCGTCCGATGAGATGACGTTCATCAACGGCACGACTCGGAAGGGCATGAGCTTGAAAACTACGCCGAATGCGTTGTGCCCGTTGTTCGTGTAACCGAAGAGCGGCCCATACCTTGGGTCAATCGTCGGCGCGGACGTTCATGCCATTATCGCGGGTACGCATCCGACGAAGAACGCAGAGGCGCGCACCAAGACGTGAGACTCGCGTACAGTTAAGTGAACCGCCGTGGTGACGTGACTAATGGCTGAGCTCGAACACGACCCCGCAGCCGATGGGATCGCAATTTGACGAACCGCCCGAGTGCGTTGTACCGTAGAGGTTTCCTGCTGAATCTCGAATCAATCCCGCCGTAGGATGGTCGCCGTCACTGCGGTTGAAATTGTATAGGACGGTCTCGTTGCCATTTGGATCCAAGCGGAATATGACTCCGCGAAAATAGGTGCCACCATCGCGCGTGGTCCCATAAAGGTTGCCGGCCGAATCTCGAACTAAATCCCCTTGGGGAGCTACTCCGTCAGGATTGCTGAAGTCATGAAGTATAGTCTCGCCGCCGTCTCGATCTAACTTGTACACAATTCCGCCGCCCACAGAGCCGCCCGTACGAGTGCTCCCGTACAGATTTCCCGCCGCATCTCGGATCAATCCCGCGCCTGGTTCGAACCCGTCCCCGTACCCTCTAAAGGAATGGAGAACAGCATACTTCCCGCGCGGGCCCAACTTGAAAGCAAGCCCTGTGAATCCAAAGTCGCCGTCTGGCGTGGTGCCGAAGACGTCGCCGGCTAAATCCGTCACCACAGTCTGATTGGGAAATTCGTCGCCGGCAAAGCTATGCAGCAGCGTTTCGTTGCCGCTCGCGTCCAACTTGAAAACCACTCCTGACCCGTGCGCGCCGCCGCGCTGAGTGGTACCATAGAAGTTGCCGCTCGCGTCCTGCGTCAACCCCGCAAGAGGAATATCACCGTCCGAACCATCGAAGCTATGGATCACCGTTTCATTACCGCTTGGATCGAGCCTGAAGACCACCCCGTCGCCTGACGTACCGCCGCGCGCGGCCGTGCCGTATAGCTTGCCCGCCGCGTCAAGCAACAAACCCCCGTTTGGGTGTGCGCCATCCCCGATCTCTTTGAAAAAGGCAAATCTGATCAAAGTGCCGCCGGCATCGATTTTGAAAACCGTCCCCTTGCCTAACGGGCCACCGTCTCGAGTGGTGCCGTAGACATTTCCCGCCGTGTCTCGAACCAAGGTTCCCCTTGGGTCGTCGCCGTCCGCGCCGCCCAGAAACCTATGCAAGACATGGTAGTGCATGGGCGGATTTTCAGTCGACTCATGAGCGTGCGTCTGATTGGGCATGAAGTCACGGGCAGGCTGCGGCAGCGTGGAGTTTGCGTGGTTGCAGCCTGTCAAGAACATCGCTCCAGCAGTCAACGCGATGAGATATCGGCGCATGATCCACCTCGAGTACGCTTGAGACAGTGCGTCAGTTTGCGAAGTGCCGGGTAATTCTATAGCAGCATGGGAACTACTTCATCTGCCGCCCTAAGTCGGTGGACCGAGTGTGACGCTGTTTGGATTCACGCGTATAGACTCCAGGGTTCTCGCTAGCGTTAACCCCAAAATAGGCTAGCAAAGGCTGTGGGCGTGTAGAGCCACAGGCAGCGATCGCCTTTTACTCGTATACTTCTCGAGGCTCAACGCCGAAAGAGGTGGCGACAATGAGAACCGCATTGCGTATCCTAACGATCGCGCCGATTTTGTCAATGCTGGTAGCGTGTTCGCAAAGTTCCCAAAGCGGCAGCAGTCAACCGGCGTGGCCCGATTCTGCGGCTCTCCTTCAAGCTCGTTCCGATGACGCCGACTGGATCATTCCCGGCAAGACTTACGCTGGAAACCGCGTCACCGGACTCGACGAGATCTCTCCGGCTAACGTCACCCAGCTCAAGAAGGCGTGGATAACTACGTTAAAGGACGACGGTGAGGAAGAGGCGTCTCCGATCGTTTGGAACGGCATGGTTTACGTCTCGACTTCGCACGATAACGTCCTTGCCTTAGATGGCAAGTCCGGCGTGTTGCACTGGGCTTTCGGCTACAGCCCAGCATATGAGCTGCAATATCCGGTAAATCGTGGCGTCGGTTTGGCAAACGGCCGTCTCTACATCGTCACGCAGGATTGCCGCCTGGTCGCCATCGACGCAGGGACGGGTCAACAAGTTTTCGACGTCCCCGCTTGCCACGACACCAGCAACACATGGTACTCAACTGCTGCATACATTTATAAGAACAAAGTGATCGTTGGGACGTCGGGCGGAGATCTCGGCGGAAGCGGATTAATAAGCGCTTTTGGCGCGCAGGATGGGTCGCGCTTGTGGGATTGGCACACGGTCGCGCAACCGGGTGAGCCGGGGCACGAAACTTGGCCCGGGAATTCCTATATACACGGCGGGGCTGCTGTTTGGGCTGGTCTATCTATCGATCAGGCAACGGACACGCTCTACGCCGCGCCCGGAAACCCCGGTCCGAACCTTACGGAATACGGGCGCAAAGGCGAAAATCTATACGCTGATTCTGTCGTCGCACTTAATATTGCCGGCGATACGCCGAAGCTTGAGTGGTATTACAAGGTTTCTCCCAACGACGTCCACGACAACGATCCATCGATGCCACCAGTGCTCTTTAGCGCTAAAGTTGGTAACGCGCAGCGACAGTTATTGGCGGTCGGAGACAAAGCTGGAGACTTCGTCATTCTCGATCGGACGAACGGAAAACTCGTAAGCCGGCTAGTCGTGAGCAATCAACAGGGCATCTTTACAACAGTACCAACCAAGACCGGAACGTTCGGCTGCCCGAATCACGGCGGTGGTATCGAATGGAACGGCGGTTCGTACGATGCCGCAACCGATTTCTTCTTCATTCCGAGCACGCAAGAATGCGCGATTTGGAAGATCGTTTATACGGGCGCGGTTCCATACATTCCAGGGCAGCCATACACCGCTGGACCTCTACCTAAACGCCAGGACGCGACCGGCGTGCTGACCGCAGTGAACGTGGCGACGGGAAGGCCCTCATGGAGAAACCCTTTGCCTTATGCTGCCGCAGGCGGAGTGCTAGTAACGCGAAACGGCTTGATTTTTACAACCGATGTGCGCGGACGCGTGTATGCTTTCGACCCAACGACAGGCAGAGAACTGTGGCATGACGACGTTGGCTCGGCAATCGTTGCGCCGATCTCGGCCTATCGTGCAAGCGACGGTCATGAGTACCTCGTCGTAGAAGCTGGCGAAGCCGGTAATCAACAAACTCCTAATCTGCCCAAATCGCAAGGCGCTCGCGTCGTCGCCTATAGTCTCAGCCCATCGCAAACGATGACAAACGATGCGACCGGTCAGCCTGTCGCAGCGGTCTCGGGAATCGCCAACACAGAGTCTGCGCCGTCGACGCAGGCAACCGCTGCCGCTATCGTTACCGTTCCGTATACAGCAGCGCAGGTCACCACAGGATCGGGAGTCTACGCGAAAAACTGCCTTTCTTGCCATGGCGCACGCCTGCAAGGGGTGTCGGGCCCGGCTCTCAACGGTCCGAGCTTCTCGCATTCGAATCTTAGCGTTTCTCAAATCTACGGAATTGTTGCGCAACAAATGCCGCTCACCGCGCCAGGATCGCTCTCGAAGAGAGACTACGCTGCGTTATTGGCGTACATTCTGGCGTACGATTGCGTGAAGTCCGCAGGCGGCGGCAAGTCGTTCCCGTCATTTCCTGCTTCACAATTTTCAACCATCAAGCCCGGAGCAGGGACTTGCCCGCCGAAATGAACGAGTACTATCGGTCTTTCCAATCCCTGCGGCTATCTGCTCGTCAGAAAGATAAAGAAACTCGTCGTAACAAGCGATGCGATGATGCTGATGAATAGGGCGGATGCAGCCTCCTTTTGACCAACACGGTAGTGAACGCTCAGCATGACGATGAGCACGACCATGGGGAGAGCCGCGGTGACTGCCGCTTCGCCGAGAAGCGGATTCGTGTAACCCAGCGCCAACAAGCCGCCCCACACCAGCGCGGGCTGCAGAACGTTCTTGATGAACACGAGGAAGAGGACCTGACCGCTAATCGTGACCGCAAAACCGGCCAGAATGATTCCCGCCGAGAACAGCGCGACGCCTGAGGCGGCGTTGCCCAGCATCTGCAGCGAGTCGGCGATCAGCTTCGGCACGGCTACACCGAACAGGACCGCCGCAAATCCGAGCAGTGGAAGCCACACCACTGGCTGCTTGATCGCTTCGACGACGTTCCTCAGGATGTCTATGCGGCGTGAGCCTGAGTGTGCCGTTGTTGGGCCCGCATCGATTGAAAGGAAAATCATCGTCAAGGGTACCACCGTGAGTTGCTGGAGGATCGCGCTGACCGCGACAACGATACCGCTGGTTGTGCCGTACAAAGAGCCGAGTACCACCGTACCAACAAAGGTGCTGTTGGGCACCGAAGCACCCAATGCGAACAGCGCGCTCATCCCACGGGAGAGCCGGAAGCCAAAACGACAAATCAAAAAAACTGCACAATACAAGCCGACGATTGCAACGAACAGTGCGGTCAACAAAACACCGTCGTTGAAAAATTCGGAGCGCGTCGTGCTCACCGTTGCGAGAAAGAGGGCGATCGGCAAAGCATAAGTCATCACCATCCGATTCAGGATCGACGCGTCCGCTTGCTGAAAGTCGTGATGGCGAGCCGCGAGATAGCCGAGCATAATGGTGATGATGGCCGGGAGCAGCGCGGCTCCAATGTCCTCAAGCATTACTTCTGCTCATCTTTTGCGGTGGATCGACGTCGCTTGCGGATGGATTTGCAATCAGTATGAATCAGGCGGCACGTTCGACGGTGGCATCGCCATAAGTTCTGATTCAGTCACTTCGGTCAAGACCGTGACGTACGGTTGCGTCGTTTGTGAGAAATCGAAGCAATCCGATAGATCATCCGCGCGACGATCGGTGGTGCTGATCTCCTGTAGTCCGAAGACCTCTTCAGTGAACTTGAGAATACTTCCAAATTCATGACGATGGTGCGATACATACCCGCGTCTGGCATACGGCGAGATGACGATCATGGGCACGCGGAATCCCAATCCCATAGCATCCAGTTGGGGCGGTGCTACGTGGTCGTACCATCCTCCCCAGTCATCCCAGACCACGATAAGCACTGTCGACTTCCAGAGGTCGCTGTGCCCGAGCGCGTTTGCGATTGAGGCGACCCATTGCGGACCAAGGTCGGTACGCGCGACCAGCTCGCGGCCCCCGATTCCGTACTGCGAGTGATCGGAACTACGAAAATCAGGCGTCACCCACGAGATCGCGGGGAGCGTTCCAGCCGCGATGTCTTTGAGCACCCGCGTCTGCGGTGTGACCACGTTCGCTCCCCAATCGCTGCCGTACCGAATGTGCTTAATGGCATCGAAAGCCGACCAAATGGAGCCTAAATCATCTGATGTCGGGGAATATGAACGCCACGAGATACCGTGCTGGTCGAGCACATCGGCGAGTGTGGGGTAGTCGAAGCACGGAAAGACTTTGCGACCATCCCGTCCATGCGGACCGAGCAGCGCAACCGTGACGCCCGCCGGCGAATCGCATCCCCACCAAAAGACACCGCTAGCAGTTCGGTTGGGATTATCAACCGCTGTGCCGGATTCGCCGGAGATCAAGTATTGATGTGCGGGGAAACTCGGACCACCTACCGACTCGAATGTCTCGTCAGCGAAGGTAAACTCGCGCGCTAGCGCCCAGTAGGGTTGCGTTTCGCTGCGTGGCACGAACGCATAGGGGTAGTTGCCATTTCGTTTTGGCAGGGTACCGATAGTGTCGAAACCATCCATTTTTCCGCCGTCGTATTCATTTAGGAACGTCTGACGCGCGTGATCGACGTCAACTGGATCATTGAGGCTCACTGAGTGAAGCCGTACGATAGACCCATCATGGCGCTTGCCGGATCGAACGGTGTCCGCGCCGGGGAATCCATTGAAGAGATTGTCGACGCTCCGGTTTTCTTGAATAACGATGACCACATGCTGGATCGTGTGAACCGGAATGGCGGCTATCTGAATGGCGATCGCTACGGCGGGAATCATGACTAGGTACCTCGTCGGATAGTTGCTCTTTAATTGAGCCATTCGGGATGTAACTCAGTGCTATCGAAATGTTGGCTCACTTTATAGCGCTCGGATTCGCCATTCTCTGCATCCCTCGCATTTCTTGCCAGAAGAGCTGCCCGTTCCGGCGGCGTCGGCGGGCAACGTCACCATGATGCGCACGCCGCGATTTGACGGCGTCGGACCAAATCCCAGCTCGCTCGCTCTCTTCAGGAGCCGATCGCCCCTGAAAAAGGCGCGTGAGCCAGGGCCGAACGGTCGAGGACATCCTGCGCGGTGTTCACAACTCGCTCGCCGTACGAGCGGTAGCGCTGCTCAAGCGCGTGGGTATCGAGCCCGAAATCGCGCTCGTGGGTGGCATAACCCTGGATGGTCGGAAGCTGACCAAAATACTGACCAACTGTAGCTGTTTTTCATCCGGCGCATCTTCATTGACCACTACACACTCAATGTAGGGTTTGGGTTTGCGGTGAGATCGAAGCCAAATCTCCGGAGGGAAGCGGCATACGTTTAATTTCGTAGAATGGGCGCGCCAGAAGTCAGATCACATCAAACGTAAGACGCCCGGCGAAAGTCCTAGCTCTCGGGTTCAAGTAGCGCTGCCGCGTGAATCGCTATCGTCTGGCATGATGGTCTCGGCCATGCTGGGGAAACGAGTTGAAGAGAATCGGGATGACTTCAGCGACAAACCTTCTGCGACATCGAAGTGTCCAGGTAACGATCGTCATCTGGGCGGCTTGCGTCGCGTTTGTCGCGCTGAGTAGACGGACTCTTCCATTTGATTGGCCGAACGTGAGCGATATGTCGCCTGGTTCGCAACTACTCAGCGCAAACGTTCAGATTCTGTGGGTGCTTTTACTAATCGGCGTAGCCTTCTATGTCACCCGGCGGCGGACGGTTATCGACCTAGCTACGCGAGCGCCCGAATCGGCGGTCAATCGAGTGGAACTCTCGTTTCTCGTGGGTTACGCCGTCGTGGCCCAGGTCATTGGGCTTGGACTTGGTCGCCTTATCGGGACCTATCCCATTAGTCTCCACCTGCCGGGCTCGGTCTTCGGGATCACGTCAAACGTCTCACCGGCAGACGTGTATGCATGGGTTGCCTACAACTTTGTGGTCTACGCGGTCATCCCGTACGTCGTTTTCCGGGCGAGAGGCTACTCAAATGAAGCGCTCAGTCTGACGTCGACGGATCGTCGACAGGACCTGCTGCTTATCGTGGTCATCCTAATCTTGGAGTCGGCATTTGAGCTGATCTTCGAGCATGGGATCTTCAAACTCAGCGGCCACCAGCTGCTTGTGGGAGTGCCGGCGACGTTCGTTGTGTATTTCTTTGGGACTTCGCTTCCAATCATGGTCTTCATCTACGCGATCCTGCTCCCGCGGTTCTTGAAGCTGACGGGTTCGATTGTCACAACCGTCATTCTCGGAGGAGTAACATACGCGGTCCTGCATTTGTTCGAAGCCTGGACACTGTGGAACTCGCCAAAGAACATAATACTTTCACTGAGCTTCCTCATGTTCCAGTACTTCGGTCCGGGCATGGTCAAGGCAGTGCTCACGATCCGCAGTGGGAATGCTTGGGTCCACGTGTGGTCGTACCACTCTGTTGCGCCACACGTGCTGTTGGATACGCCGCTGATAGTGAAGAGCTTTAAGCTCATGTGACACGTACCGGGAGATGCATGTTGAAATGACAGCAACGTATCGTGCGGTGATGTTGACGAAGCCGGGTGGCCCCGAAGTTCTGCAGTGCGTTGAGCTGCCCGTCGAGCAACCCGGTTTGGGGCAATTGCGAGTCCGCGTACTGGCTGCCGGCGTAGGTTCAACCGACCTGCTCATGCTCGCGGGCGGCTACCGGTACGCGCCGAAAATGCCGTTCGTCCCCGGCTACGAGATCGCCGGGGTGGTTGATGCCATCGGCGACGGCGTCACTGATTTCAAAGTCGGTCAGCGAGTTGCGGCGCTTACTGTGCACGGTGGGTACGGCGAGTTGCTCGTGCGCGACGCAGAGCACTTTCTATCGATCCCGGATGAGGTCTCCGATGTGGAAGCGGCGGCGGTGATCCTGAATTATATCACCGCCTGGCAAATGATCCACCGAGTGGTGAACGTGCTGCCCGGCCAGACCGCGCTTGTAACAGGTGCGGCGGGTGGTGTTGGCACGGCGGCTCTTCAATTACTGCGGCTCGCCGGAGCAAAGACCTATGGAGCAGCGTCGCTGAAAAAGCACGATACGGTGCGGAACCTTGGAGCGACACCGATCGACTACCGCAAAGGGTCGCTTGATGTTCTCACTCGCGCCCTTGAGCCGCAGGGCGTTGACTATGTATTCGACGCCGTCGGCGGTGCCAACATCGGCCTGTGCATCGGCGCCGCACGCCGTGGCGGGACCGTCGTAAGCTATGGATTCCTATCCGTCGCCGGTACGCTTGCCACACTCGCCATGTTCGTCAATCTCTTCGTCGGCGCACGTCTGCGTGGACGGCGTGGCGAGTTCTACGGAATCACGCTGCTCTATCGAAAGGACCCAAAGCCCCTGCGTGAAGATCTGCCGAAGATCTTCGCCCTTGTCGCCGAAAAGAAAATCGACCCCATGATTAGCGCTACGTTCCCACTCCTCGACGCGAGAAAAGCCATCGAGCTATTAGCGACGGGTACCGTAGAAGGCAAAATCGTCCTCACGAACAATTGACTTGCGATATCGTCCGCGGAACAGCTTGACGGCGGTTCAGAACGTACCCGCTCAAGCGCAGGCTAGGCAACCTATCCGAGAACGATCTACGGGCGACGAATGCGGGGGAAGATGGCAAACGTATTCGACTATTTGACTGTCCTCATTTCCATTGTCTTGGGACTAGGAATAGCGCATTTGCTGGGAGGAATCGCGCGATCCGTCTCCCGGCGTTCGACTACCTTATTTTATTGGCCAACCCTCGTTTGGGCCTTTGTGCTGCTTATCATTATCGTTCAAGTTTGGTGGGTCGACTTTTCTCTGAGCAGGCAAACGCAGTGGACACTGCCGGGTTTCGCATCGACGCTGCTGATTCCGGCCACGCTCTACTTCATGGCGTTTCTCATTCTTCCTGAATCCAGCGACATGCGAGAGGCATATTTTGAAAATCGCGTTTGGTTTTTCAGCCTGCTCATAGCGGTTCCGCTTTTTGGCTCGCTACAACAGATCTTGGTTGAGGGTCACGTTCACAAAGATATCGATACATTGGCGAAAGTAGTAGGTCTGGCCCTAACGGTGAGCGCGATATGTTTCCGGTCGGAAAGAGCGCAAAAGGTCTTCGCGGTAGTCGGCATCGTATTTGTTGTCCTCTACGTATGGGGGCTTTTCTTTCACTTGCCTCCCCCTGCGTAGCTAAACTCTGTGCTTACATTGAGACTATAAGATCAAACACGGAACGACAAAATAGTCGCATGAGAGGCTCGATGCCGCGGCGCATTGACTCATCAAGTCGATGCAAGTCAATGCGATTACCAACCAACGCGACAAAAACGTCAATCGCTCTCCGCCACAGATAAGGTGGTTCGGCGGCCCGCGCGGCGTGCCGGATCGCCGAGCTGCTTTAATCGCGCAACGTACGCGAGCTGGCGGGAATGGAAGCGAACTTGAGTCAATGCTCCGGTCGACATAGCGAATCCGTCAGGGAGATTCTCGAGTGAAGGTCATCAAGAAATATAAGCCGGGTGAGATATGCTGGACCGATCTAGGTACGCCGGACTTCGCCGGGGCGAAAAAATTTTATCGGGCCATCTTTGCCTGGACAGCGAAAGACCTTCCGATGGGCCCCGACTTCGAATATTCGATGATGCGCGTCAAAGGCAAAAACGTGTGCTTGCTCTACGCTATGTCCGAAGATCAGCGCAAGGCCAAGGTCCCCCCAGCGTGGCTTCCATACGTTTCGGTTGCGAGCGTCGCCGCGACCGTGAAAAAGGCGCGCGCCGCCGGCGGCAAGATCATCATGAAACCAATGAAAGTCAAGGAAGGAAGCATGGCGATCATCCAAGATCCAACGGGTGCCGCTATTGGGCTTTGGCAAGCTGGATCGCATTTGGGCGCGACGATAGGCGATACGCCTGGCGCCGTTTGTTGGCAGGACTTGAATACGCCGAAACCCGGCGTTGCCGCCAAATTCTATGAAAAGGTCTTCGGCTGGAAGTGGGCGACGAAAGATTATGGTGGGAACGAGTACACTACGTTCATGCTCGGCAAGCAGGCTGAATGCGGCATGTGGCCCGCTCCGAATAAGAAATTGCCACCGAGTTGGGTCACGCATTGGCAGGTGGCCGATTGCGCGAAAACCGTCGCGAAAGTCAAGCGGCTTGGCGGGCGAGTAGTGATGGGTACTACCGCGGTGCCGGGTATTTGCCGCTTCGCTGTACTGAAAGACCCGAAGGGCGCGGTATTTGGAATCTTAGAACCCGAACCATAACATGGCGGGCTCATGCGATGTCCGAATCCACTTATTTTTTTGGCGGAATGTAAAATTTTCCGACGCCTCGGCGGCGGCAGCCGACGCCGGCAGCATCACGCGCTGGTCGACCGGGGCGCATAGCGCAACTGCACCACGCCGCTTGCGAACGTGTGGACGCCCAGGTGCTTCAAGTCGAGCTGCCGTGGAAGGTCGAGCAAGAACGGCTTGCCGGCCCCGACCGCCACTGGGTGGATGTACGCGTGAATCTCGTCGACGAGCCCGGCCGCGATAAGCGTTGAGGCAAGCCCCGGACCCCCGACGATCATATCGCTACCCTTTCCAGACTTCAACAGTCTCACGCTCTCCACGCCATTGTCGCGCACAAGACGGGCGCCATGATCGACCGACTGCAAGGAGCGGGAGAAGACGATGTGCTCGCCGGTGTTCCAGTAGCGCGCGAATTCTTTCATCTCGGGAGTGCACGCCGGATCGGCTTCGGCGGTCGGCCAATAGCCGGACATCGTCTCCCACAGGCGGCGCCCGTACAAGTGCGTGGTCATGACCGCATACAGGTCTGTGAAATGCTTGAACAGCTCGCCGTCGGGCGTCGTCCACTCGAAGCTGCCGTCTGGGCTTTCGACATAGCAATCGAGCGAAGTGTTCATCGGATAGATCAGTTTGCGCATCTGGCTCTCCCGGTGCCGGTCGGATGGTCCGATTGCGTCGTCGGCTTTATCGGCGACGCCGCGGCTTACTCCAGAGCCGCGGGCGCCGTGACTATCGCCGCCGCCATTGCGATTTTGTGATCCTGGTTCCAGGGCGGCCCGATGGCCCTCCGCACCTGGAGGAAGTGAGCGTCGAGGTTTTCTACATGCAGCGCCTGGTGCGCCGCACCCAATACGCTCTTCGCGTCGAACCAGTGGACGGGCCAACCACGTGCCTCGGCCGCGGAGGCCAAGGCCTTGCGGTACATCACCCAGTCGGCATTGTTCTGCGCATAATAATCCGTGATTCGCTCGGCGATCGTGGGTGGAAGCGGTGGGCACTTGCGAAGGGCGACACCAAGCACACGCGGCACCGCAATAGTGACAGCGTCGAAGGCGAGCGCCGCTTGCCTTTCCGCCGACAGACGCACGCGCTCTACCAACTCCACCGCCTCGTCGAGCGGGAGCTTTCGGCCCTCGCTGTGGTGCGGAAGCGCCGGCAGGCCGTCGTCCACAAGTTCCACCCGGCGGCGGTCGAGGAGCGTACCATCGCGTGCCACCGTCACCATCACGGCCCAACCGCCATGATCTGATACTCCGATGATGCCGCCGTTCTTCGACATGATGTCCCAAGGGTCGATTCCATGTGGTTCATTCTCCTTCTTCCTCCCACGCTTTAACGCTTCGGAGCGTTAGGCGGCCAACCGGGGGGCGTACGAATTTTTTCCGAACTGTTGCCCTAGATTTTTAATGCGGCTGAAGGATCGCATCCGTCGGCTAGAATTTTGAGAGTGTATTGGCGGCTTCCATATTGACAGCACAACTGGCGTCGAAAATCAGCGACGCGAGATCATCGAATCTGGAGTGACCTCGGTCGCGAAGGAGTTATTGCCGCTTCATAGCGAGACTGATGTCAAGGAATTCATCCAAAGACATCTTTACGGGGGTATAGTCTTTCCGGGCGGCCGAAATCTCTAACATATATCCCAGTGACATTGTGAAATCGCTATTCGTAGTTAGTTGAACTCGGAGCGAATCACAAATAGGTCAGAGTCACGTCGAGCACTACACGCTCACTTAAGGGCTGACGTGCACGTCGACTGAATCCATATGAGTTAGTATTAGCGTGGCTTTCCCGTGACAGAGGTAGCGCCGTGTCTCTGTCCAAACAAGCAGGCGTGTCGAAGTTGGGTGCCGAGTACAAGTTGGAGCAGCGCCGACACGCTGCGGCAGATGGCCTGTGCCATACGTGCTGCGCCGTCAAGGTTGCCCCGGGCCGATCCACATGTCCGAAATGTTCGGCAGACGCTTCCGCGCGCACCGTACGACGACGACGTGCAATTCGAACAAATATCGAGATGCAACGTGGCGCCTTGGCGCAGGAAACGCTTGGTGATGCTTATTCTTCAGACGGCGACTACCGCGCAGCTCTGAAGAGCTATCAACGGGCCTTCGATCTCTCCGCAGGCGACCTCTCGGCTCACGCGCGGCTCGCGGTCAAGGTCGGCGACACCGCGTTCCATCGCGGAATCGCGACCGACGCCGACGCTCTGTTCAATTCTCTTCTCGAAAAGACTGTGCCGGTGCCGGGCACGGGGGCAAGCGTCGCCCACCTGCACATGCAGCAGATTCGGACCCTCTGGTCAAGCGCGCGAACTGCCGACATCGTGCCAATTTCCAAACGTCTGCTCGATTTCGCAACCGCGTCCAACAACGTCGAGCTGATCCTAGCGACCCGGCTGTCGTTGGCGATGATTCTTCACTTGTTGTCTCGGTACGATGAAGCGGAGCGCTACCTGCACGCCATCGACGTACACGCCTTGCCCCCAGATCCCAAAGTGATCTCCAAGTACCACCGGGTGTGCGCATTGGTGTACGCAGCCTCGGGCAACGCCGAGATGGCGTCCGACAGTTTCGCAAAAGCGCTCCGTTACGCCGAGCAAGATCAAGATCCGTACGCGTATCCAAGCACGCTCCACTCGCACGCTGTGTCCGCAAGTATGCTCGGCCACACCGAACTCGCCGCCAGCTTGTCTCTGCAGGCGGTGAGCGCCGCGCGCGATCGGAATCTCGGGTGGCTCGTTGCCTGTTTTTCGCTCGAATACGCACGAGTGCTCAGCCGCCAGGGTAACCGGCATCTGGCCCATGCCTACGTTAACCAAGCGGCAACGTTTGACAACCCTCCGCCGGTCTTACTCGAATCTTTGGCTGAAATCGGAATACCGATCGCCATTGAGTGCAACGACCCTTATCTTCTCAGCCAGTGCGCGAACGAGGACGCCCTGACGTTCGCGTTTAGGTCGAGCGAACCGCAGCGCCTCGGTCCCGTAGCCTCCTCATTCGCCCGCTACTTCCATCGAACGAGGCAGCCGCAAAAGGCGCAAGACGTACTTGCAAAAGCTCTCGAGTATGTGAAGAACGCTGATGAAGCTTGCGACCTGCCGCTTGCGGTCGCGCAATTCGGCGACAGTCGCTACTTTGAGCCGGCACGCGAGGTCCTGCGGACCCGAACGCTACTGCCGAACTCCGACGTGGCCAGCGCGCACTTGCACTATTTTGACGCCTTTGTCTATGACCGCGAAGGCGACGCTGAAGGGTGCATTCGCGAGGCAACGATGGCTGGCACGTTGTTTCGAAAGCTCCGATGGACGAGTTACGAGCTGGCCGCGACCCTGCTCGGCGCCTCCGCCCATCGCACCCGTAGCGCGGCCGATGGATTGGCGGGTCCGGCAGCGTCGATCCCCTCGGAGCTGACCCTTCGAGAGCAAAGCGTCGCCCAGCTGGCGATCGTCGGACTGTCGAATCGCGAGATCGGCGAAAGACTTTCGATCTCGGTGCGGACGGTCGAGTGTCATATGACTTCGATCTTACGCCGCATGGGAATACGGTCTCGTCACCAACTCCTTGAATCGGTACACAGGTAGAGGCGCCAGGGGTTTCCACGATTGTGATATGTCCCTGGGATTGTTAAAATTCTGGGGCTAGATTCTCTTGGAGGCGACCCACAAAACCTTTGTTCCTACTGCTGATGTCTCGTTTTCGACTATTCACCAGTTGGAAGATCGATATTTTCCTGGGAGCAGACCAAAGGGAGCAGAAATGGTAGTCTGACTTTATGGCTATGTTTCGCATGATCCGCGCCGCGCTCGGCGCATCGGCCACGCTAGCGCTGCTAGCGGGCTGCTCCGGCGGCAATTCGTCGGCAGTGTTCTCTCCGGGTGGACCAAGCGTCGGCGGCCAATCCGCGCAGCGGCAAATCGCGTCCGCCGGTCGCACCGACAACAGTCTGCTCCCCCCGACCATCGCGCGAATCTCGAACGAACCGGTCGCGACGGCCAGCTTCATCGATCCACGTGCCCTAGGCACGTCGCTGATCTTCGTATCCGACGCGGCCAATGGGGTTATCGACATCTATCCTCTGGCCGGTAAGAACCAGCAGATGGCCGGCCAAATCACGGGGCTGACGCAGCCTCAGGGCATCACGACCGACAAGAACGGCAACCTTTACGTCGCGAACACCAACAGCTCGAACGTGCTCGTGTACGCCCCACCCTACACTGGGGCGCCAAAGAGGACGATTAGCGACCCCAACGAGTTTCCGGCTGACGTCGCGGTCTCCAGTACCGGAGTCGTCGCGATCACGAACATCTGCAATGCTCCGCATTGCCGCCTCAACACCGGCAACGTGAAGATCTACGCGAAAGGTAGCACGAAGAGCTGCGCCACCGTTTCAGATTCGTCGTTCAACTTCACGCGCGTCATGTTCGCCGAATTCGACAAGAACGGTGCTCTTTATATCGATGGCATGAACGGCGGCTACCAGTCATCGTTCGGGCTCGTCACCGGCGGTTGTCAAGCTACGAGCATCACGAACATCGTTCCCATCTATACAGTGGCTTTCCCGGGCGGCATTCAAATCGACAAGGCAGGCAACATCGCCTTCTGCGACCAGGGCCGACAACAGGTCGCTACTTTTAGCCCACCGGTGGGCGGTCAATTTGGAAACCCTGTGTCGACAACGCCGCTGACGGGATCGACCGCAGCGATTGGCATCGCCATCCTTGCCTCCGGTTTGAATCTTTATGCTGCGGATGCCGGCGGATCCGGACTTGCGGAGAAGTACAACTACCCAGCCGGTGGTGCGATCAAAAACACCATCGCTGTCGGCGGCCAGCCGATAGGCATCGCGGTGACCCCAGCGCTCTCGAAGGAGAATAACTAAATGCGCCATTCACTGTTAGCCCCCAACGCCTTGGGCGTTGCGGCGCTCGTAACGTTTCTCGCGGGCTGCTCGGGCATCTCGCAAACCCCGGCATTGAACGGCTCCTCGAGTTCGCTCGGATACGCGGCTGGACCTCAGGTCATGAGTATGCGAGCAGTTGCGCCAAACACAAGCCACGGCTTCATGCAGTCGATCGACGCGCAAACACACCTGGTGTACATGTCGAGTTGGGGCACGGCTTCGGTCGTCGATGTCTTGACAATGGACGGCAAGCAGGTCGGCCAGATCACGAACGGCTTAGTAGAACCTGCGGGCATGTTTGTCGATCAGAATGGCAGCCTCTGGGTCGCAAATGTGTCTGGGGGCGTCGTGGTGTATCCACGCGGCGGTTTGTCTCCGAGCAACACGCTCACGGATCCGGTCGGTTATCCGGTCGACGTAACGGTGTGCCCAAACGGCACGGCCTATGTGGCAGACTTATACGATCTCAATAACACCAACCACTCGAGCGTCCAAGTCTACCCACCCGGCAGCACAAAGCCAACGCGCAGCCTCAACTACGCGAGCGACTTTCGAAACCCGTTCTTGACGTGCGATGCCGCGGGCAACGTCTTTGTGGCGACCCTGGTCGGTCAGTCGGTCGGTGATGGCCGCGTCATCGAATTCCCTCTCGGCAAGCAGGCCGGCGCGAAAGACCTCGGTATCGTGGTGCAGTCTTCCGCCGGCATCAAGCCGGATAACGCCGGCAACTTGCTGGTCACCGACATCATCGCCGATACGATCACAGAGTACACCGAAGACGGCTCGCCGACCGGTAAGTCGTTCGCGACCGGTTCAGCGGTGCAAGGCATCGCCGTGACCAGGGGCGGCGGCGGCGTCCTCGGTGCGACGGCCACCATTGATCAGGGGCCCATTGGAGTATCCTGGTCCTTCCCCTCGGGCGAGCAGCTGCGAGTGTACAGCTGCTGCTCGCGCATCGGTCCGCCCCTCCAGAACAACTACGACGTCGCGTTCTACCCCGGCCAACTGGGCATCTGAGATCAGCGGGGCTGGTTTCGAAGAGTCCTCGCCGGCGAGCGTTTATCGAGACGCTCGCCGGCGCCGAAGGCACCCGAGCGTTCACACGGGCCGGAAGTACTACTCACGGCTCCATATCAGGCAGTACTTTAGGCTCAAAGAGTTTTTCAGTATTGGTATGAATCCTGTGGTACATTTCGGGCCTTTCTAATTCTCGAGAAGAACGCTCGGAACGTTGCATCTAGATCACGACTCGTTACTCATAAACATAAAAGTCGAGGAGAGTATCCACATGCGCATACCGATTACCATCAAAGCCCTCAGTGCGGTGGCGGCGTTAGCGTTGCTCGCCGGCTGCTCCGGAAATGGTTCAGCATTGCCAGGAAACGGCGCGACCACTCAATCGCACGCGCGCGTCGCAAACGTCCATCCGCAAACAGGCGTTGCGCCTCAGTTCCTGCAGAGCATCCAGTTCGGCCGCAAGGCCAGCGTACTACCGGACACGCCCGGACCGAAGGATCTCGCCGTGTCCGACTTTGGCACCGGTGGAGTGGAAGTTCTGGACCACAACTACGCTCAAGAGGGAACGATCACCGACCCAACAGGCTGCCCGGATGGCAATTTCTACGACAAATCGGGTCACGAATACGACGCTGACTACTGCGCCGGCGAAATCACCGAGTACAAGGGCAACGGCTCATTGCTCTTCACCTACACCGCCAGCGGAATGAGTGATCCGGCCGGCGTCACTACCGATAGCGCCAAGAACGTCTACGCGGCCGACTACGGCAGCGGCAGCCCAAGCATCGTCGTCGAGTTCCCGCAGGGCAACACCACGCCGATCGCATCGTGTTCGACGGGTCTCTCGAACGAAGGTATCGCGGTCAGTTCCAGCGGCGCCGTGTTCGTGTCCGGCAACAGCCCGAATACCGGCTTGGGCGTTATTCTCGAATACCCGAGCGGTCTGGCCGGTTGCCCGACTCCGACGACGCTTGGCGTTTCGCTCACCTTCGCCGGTGGGCTGCAAATCGACAACTCCAACAACCTCGTGGCCTGCGACCAGCTCGCCTCCGGCGTCGACATCATCCCGCCACCCTATTCGTCCATCTCGTCGACCATCACGGGCTTCGCTGATCCTTTCCATGTTGCGATCAACCATCACAACGGGAAAATCTTCGTCGCCGATCCGGGTCTCGCCGACGTGCAAGTCGACTTGTACCCCAGCGGAACGCCGTTTGCGACTCTCGGTAGCGCCAACGGACTCGTCGATCCGGCGAGTGCCGCGACGAACCCCTACCCGTAATCACAACAACCGACCCTACTCCGCGGAGGGACGCGTCGCGCGGCGGCGCGTCCCTCTCATTGTTCATACAGGCGCGCGCTACGGGCTCGGGGCGGGTAGGGTGATAACGTCGATGCCGGCGGCCCGTACGAGGTCGTCCACGGTTTGGAGCGTCGTCCTCACCTTGTCGACGACCGCGTCGCCGCCGCTGCTCTGCGCGCTCGCCACGGTTCCGTCAGCGAGATAAGAGACGAGCACCGATCCGACGCCTCCGAGCGCGACGCTTACCGGATGTGAGACTCGACTGTTCGCGTAGCCGAAATGCAGCTGCATCGTGCTCCCGGTGACCGCCTCGATGCGACTAAACGAATCGTACCCGAACGTTATGTCGCGCCCGTCGCTGTCGAAGGCGCGAGCGAGATTTCCCTTCGGATCATATTGGAAGTGTTCCGTGAAGACGGAATCCTTCGTCGTGGTCGTGGCCGTCGAGACCCTTCCGGTGGCCGGGTCGTATTCCCAGCTATACACCGTCCCCGTCGGCAACTGTTTGCGATTCATCCGGCTCAAGGAGTCGTATGCATACGTCGTGATCCCTTTTGGCGTCGTGACGGTGAGGGGTTCGAAATTGCGGTCGTATGTCGTATCAGTGGCAACGACGCCGTCGTCGGTTTCAATTTCCCGATTCTCGTAGAAGTCGGGAGCGTCGTAGAAATACTGATACGTCTTGCGATGAGTCTCCCCATTCGGCTTGCGGCTCTCGGTCGCGAACGTGTTCACCGTCGACGTCTGATTCTTGCTGGTCGAGTAGCTGTACGTGTTGACGGTGCCATCGGTGTCCGTGACGCGATTCGCCAAACCCGACTGATCGTACCGGATCTGCAGCGATGTTCGGTCCGGATAATGAATGGCGGTGAGCCGGTGGTCCGAATCGTAGTCGAACCGGGTGGCCATGCCGTTCGCGTTCACCAACTGCAGGTCTGCGTTCTTGTATTGATAGAGGACAACATGCCCTTGCGAGTCGGCGATCCGTTTGATGAAGCCGTCCGCGGTGAACGCGAATTCGAACCGGTTGCCTTCGTTATCCGACGATTCCCGGAGGTGCCCGTCCGGCCCGTACGTCAATTCGATGTAATCGTGATTCGCATCCCAGAACCGAGTGAGCCGCCCCGACAGATCAAATGCCTCGAAAATGGTCTGACCGTTGTAGGCCGTGGACCGCTGGTAGCCTTCTGTCTCGCGAGTCAAGAATTCCGTCGCGAACTCCGCGCTAAAAAACGTTTCGCCGACAGGAGGTTCTTGCGACTTCAGCAGTCCAAGGTCGACGAAGTTCTCCCATGCCTCTTCCTCGTTGTCAGCGCTGCTTTCGAGCCATTGCCGATAGGCTTGCTGGTCCGCTTCGCTGCCGAAGCGTCCGGTCTGCTCCGCCGCCTGCTCGATCTCATCGATAAGCTCGGCATGCGGCCGCAGCGTCGACGTCGTCGGTTCGAACTTATTATTGGCGCCACCGCCGTACTCGTGGATGACGATCGAACCATCGTCTTGGACCTTGAGATAGTCCTCCGCTCTCGAGCCCCAACACGTTCCGAAGATGCCTTTCCTCGAGGTGTCGAACGAATTGTAGACGCGCGAAACCTCCATGAGCAATCCGCCCGGCTCGCGGAGATCGGTGAATTCGAGATTGAAATCGCCGTAGCGCGTGACCTGAAATGGCGCGCCTGCGAACGCCGGTGCGGACGTGAAAAGGCAGACGAGGACAGCCAGGCCGCAACGAACGACTGCACGCACCAGTCGTCTATTTTCCATTGCCCGGCACCTTTCGCAGGATGTCGATGGCTTGCGCTACCAAGGGATCGGAGACGCTGGAGGGATCGCTTTCGCGGAGTGCGAGTGCGGCGGCGTTGCGCGGACTCGGAATGCCGCCGCGAATCGGCCAGAGAAAGATGCCTCCGTTCTGTGCGCCGATCACAACGGCGGACCCGTCCGGCGTGAACGCGGCGAATGTCGCTCGCGACGCCGGCACCGATACGGACGCGACGAGGTCGCCGGATGCTCGATCCCAGAGCTTCAGGGTACCGTCCGACGACGTCGCAAGAAGAAACGTAGAATCAACCGGCGAGAACAACGCGGATTCGATCTCTGCATCTCCGCCTTCCAGTTGCACGTGCGAGCGTCCGGGTTGCGAGAGGTCCCAAATCGCGCCCGGCGTTCCGCCATTTCCCGCGGAGGCGAGCCATTTGCCGTCGCTGGACAGCGCAAGCGCCAAGACTCGATCGTCGTTGCTCGGCCAGCGCTGCACTTCTGCGCCCTTTGGATTGACGAGGTGAATCGTACCTGTTACGCCTCCGAGCGCAAAGCCGCTCGGGTCAGGAATGCCTTCGGATACGTCGCGCCACGAACCGTAAGTGTGTTGGGCATCGCTGGAATCGATCGAACCGTATCCCGAAGCGCTGATCGCGAGCACGACCTTGCCATCGTCCGTCAATGCGAGCGATCGAATGCCGGTTTGCCAGCCGGGCTCATTGGCTAGCCTTTTCGAGCCGTCGCTCGACCACACCGACCACCCATTCGTCTTGTAAACCGGATTCGCAAGGCTCGTATCGGTCTGCGCGACGATGACGTCATGGCTCCCGCCGACAAATGCAGCTTGCGTGAAGCGTTTTTGTGGCGCACTGACGTGGATCTTGAGCAGCGGGCTCGCGCCTGTCGCGTGCGAATTCCAGACCTTCGCCGTGTCGCCGCCCGCCGTCACGATGCGTTGTCCGTCGGCGCTGAAATGGGCGGCGACGACCCAACCCTGCCCCGGCGACTGCGACAACACGCGCTGTATGCGCGGCTCGGCCGCCATCGTCCACACGGCGGCCGTACCGTCTTGGCTTGCGGTCAACATCCGCCCGCCGCTGCGGTCGAACTCGATCGATTCGACGGCGCCATGATGCGAGAAGTCGGCGCGCGCGAGCGGAGACGACGCATGCCACAAATAAACTTTTCCGTCGTCGCCGCCGGTCGCAAGCAGATTCCCATCCGGAGAGAAACCTGCGACGGGCGCGGCGCCCGTATGCGCGCGCAGGACGGCGACGGGATCGCCTTCGAGCGTCCAGAGGTTGACGGATCCGTCGGCATACGTCGTCTCGATGCCGTTGCCCGACGGATTGAACGACGCGGTCAGCGCCGCCGGCGCACCGGCCTTTGCGGCCAACGTCTTTTGGACCGCGCCGCTCGCCGCGTCGAGAATCACCGCACTGCCGTCTTCGCTCGCGCTCAGAACGCGTCCGCCACTCGAATCGAAGCCGATCGCATCGATGGCGCCATGCTGATCATGACTTTCGATTTTCGACTTTGCACCGATGTCGAACACGATGATCGTTCCGTCGATCGCGCCTGCCGCAACGCGTTTCCCATCCGGAGAGATCGCGAGGCGCACGAGCGGGCTCTTCGACGTCACTGAGCTCGAGCCGATCTGATCGCCGGTCTTCGAATCCCAAACTCCGAGCGAGCCGTCGGCGGCGCACGCGGCGACGATGCGATCGTCCGGGCCGAACAACGCATCGTTGGCGGACACGCCCGGCGTCGATCCGTTCCACGCCAACATCATCGCGCCGCCCTGGACGTTCCAGATCTTCACTTTGCCGTCGCTGCCCGACGTCAGAATGCGCTTCCCGTCGTGACTGAAGACGACGGAGTTCACTCGTCCGGCATGCCCTTCGAGTTGGTCCCGCTGATCGCGCATCGCGATCGGTGGCGGATCGGAGCTCGGCGTGATTCCCGCGAGGTCGTGCAGCTTTGCCGATCCGTCGCGGCCGACGGTCGCGAGGTACCGCCCGCTCGGGTCGAACGCGAGCGCGGTGATCAGGTCGCCTTGATCGCGGAATTCGTGGATCAGCTGGCCGGACGTTCGCCACAGTTTGGCAGACCCGTCGCTGCTGGCCGTCGCGAACTGCCCCTTGGCTTGATTGGGATTGAACGCCAGCGCGGTGATGAGGTCGTCGTGCGCTTGGATCGATCGTGCACGAAGCGCAAGTTTCTCGAACGCTTGGCGGAGCAACAGCTGCAGGACGGAGTTGTGCGAGTCGCTGCTGTATGCCGCCGCGAGCAGGAGCGCCGCTTCGTCGTCGTTGCCGTCGAGTAATTTCTGGCGACCCACTTGGAGAAACACCTGCGAGCGTTCGTTGAGCGCCTGGCCGCGCTGCTGATTGGCCGAGGCGGTCTGCGCGATCGCCACGCCGCGCTGCTGCTTGGCGATCGTGGCTTGGGTGTCGGCGCGTCGTGCCTCTGAGCTCGCCCGCTGCGCAGCCGCACGTTCTCTTCGTGCGGCGATCGCCTCGTTCTGGTTGGCGGTATTTGCCTGCCCTTCCATCGTCTGAGCTGTCTTCGTCGCCGAGTCGGCCGCGGTCTTGGCCTTGACCGCTTCATCGAGCGCGGCAACCGCCCGGGTCTGCGCGAACCAAGCGACGCCGGCCATAGAGAGCGCGAGCAATGCGATCACGCACATCGCGATCGCGGCGAGCCGCGTTCGATGGGTGAGCCGTTGCGCGGCATCGGCGCGCATCCGGTCGACTTCCGCTTGATGCTCGAGCCGCTCGCGCTTCGCGCTTTCGTCGGCTTCGATCTTGCGACGCTCTTGCTCGCGTTCGCGGCGCTCTGCTTCCTCTTCGCGCGCGCGTTCGAGCGCAAGAGCCGCGAGGCTGTTCTGGAACAGGCTCTCGACGCTCGCGGCGCGTCCCCCGTAGCGCTCCGCCCACGCCTCGGTGCGCGGACGCGATTTCCACCAACGCCAACGCGCTTCGACCTGATCGAGCGGGAGCGTGACCGAATTCGATCCCGATTCGGCTTCAAGCAGCGCGAGCAGTGCTCGATAAAAACGACCGTCGGCGTCTTCGGCTGCGAGCCATCCGGTTTGGATCCGGCCGTCAAACGTGTGCGTCTGTTCGGCGCTGATGCGGGTCCAGCGGCGCAAGAGCGCTTCATGGACCACGTCGATGCGCGATTCGTCGCGAAGCACCGGTAGGGCGGATGCCGGTGGAACGATGAACGAACAGTCGTCGGCGCGGAATCGATTGAGAACGCGCAACAGCTCGTCCTTCGGAACGCCGGTCTCCGCAAGCAAGCGAGATAGGAGCAGCGCTCGACGCGTGGCACGGCCTTCCTTGTCGACTTCGCTGAGCGCCCGAAAGACCTGCTCGACGGCAAGTTCGAGACCTGGCAGCGATGCCATGACTTCGTCGGCGTGTTTCGAGAGTGCACCAGAAATGGTGCCGATCGACTGGTACTGCGTGAGACCGAGGTGCGGCATCGTGCCAGGTGCGCCTTCGGATTCGGTGCGGTCCCACAGCCGCGCGAGGCAGTGCTGCAAAACGGGCAGCTGATCGATCTCACTGCCTGCGTCGTTCAGCAGGAGCTCGACGAGCGTCGCATCGATGGAAGCGCCGGCCTTTTCGATGGGTTTGCGTATGACGTCTTCACGTTGATCGCGGGTAAGCGAGGGCACAAGGAACTGGGCCGCACTCACGGCCTCCGGCAATCCGTGGAATTGCGCGCAATCGCCGATGAAGTCGGAGCGCATGGTGATCAGAACGTTCACCGAACTGGACCGGCTGCGGGTCGCTTCAAGCAGCAGCTGCACGAAGTTGGTGGCCTCGTCACGCCAGAGCGCATCGCCGGCGCGCCCGCGGCCTGTGGTCGCGGCATATCGGAACAATTCCTCGAACTGATCCACGACGAGCAGCACCGACTTCCCCTCGAGGACCGGAATCTCGTCGAGGGTCTTCGTCAGACCGAAGCTCGAGCGTTTCAGCGCGAAGGCAGTACGGTCGCGCCTGATCTCGAAGTCTTCGTCGCCTTCCTGCGCGAGTTGCGCGACCGCGCGGGCAAGGGCGTCGAGCGGCGCATCGCCGGGATGCAACGTCGCGAAGCGCCATGTTCGCCCGCCCGAGCCCTGGCTTTCTTCCTGGATGACCGGCAAGAGGCCGGCGCGCACGAGCGAGGATTTACCGCTTCCCGAACTTCCCACGACGGCGATGAAGCGGCTGTGCTCGAGGAGCCGGAACAAGGAATAGATCTGATCTTCGCGGCCGAAGAATATGTCGCGATCTTCGAAATCGAACGGCCGGAGGCCGGGGAACGGTCGCATCGGTTACGCCGCGCCCTTGGGTGGCTGCGTCGCGAAGATCAGCGGATCGAGCGCTTCCGGAAGCAGTTTCTCAGAGGCGGTGAGATCGAGGACCACGTCGATTTCATTGCGCGGCGGCAGCTGGACGAGAAGCTCCTTTCGCTCACCCGGCGGCGGTCCAGCGACGAGCCCCCGGCATGCGAATCGTTTGTCTCGCCCGAGATCGCGCCAGTTCTTCAACTCGCGCGACTGGCTCTTCACCCAAACTTCGGCGGCCTTCGCCCAACATAAGACGACGGCATCGCAGTCGGCCAACTCGCGACGGTGCAGTGCGGCCAACTCCGCAGGATCGCCCTCGAATGCTGGAAAGACCGGCTGAATGCCTCGCAGCTCGAGCGCTTTTGCGATCTCGATGGCGTATTGCGTGTCTTCGGGCCGGTGATAGAGGTAGACGCGCGCGTTCGGCTCGATGACTTCGATGGCCGGCACCGGAGGCGTGTTCTTGTCGAGATGCTGGATCACGAACTGCGCGAATGCGCTGATCTCGCTGCCTTCGACGGTATCACCGTCGAGTTTCTGATCGAATTTCGCGAGGACCGCGAACGGGTCGCGAGCCTCTGCGTCGTGCTCTTGTGACCGTTCGTCGACGAGGATTCGCGGCGCCCAGATGACGCGGTGCGCTTTCTTCTCGGCAGCGAGCTTCAACTGCAGCGGCACGACGGGTTCGCACTCTTCAGGAGCCCAACCGGCCTTGGCGCCCAGCAGATGTATCGACAGCTCCGCGCCGTCGAGCGCATCGCGGATGTAGTCGTTGGCGCTTGCGTCGGCCGGCAACTCAACGTCCGGGTTCGGTGCGACGACGAATCCGCGTTGCCGCAATTCGTCCACCAGGCGGGCGTACGGCGCCCGCATATCGGCTGCGGGTCTTGCGAGAAAGACCTTTCGGCCGCTCGACGATACGGGCGTCCACGACGGCGCGATGAGCGCGGAAGCCGGTTGCGGCACGTGCTCGTGCTCGCAGGCGCGACGCCAGATGTCTTCTGCGAGCTCCTGCGTCCGCTCGTGGAATTCTTCGCGCGCCTTTCCGCGGACGAAAAATTCCTGGAAGCGGGTCGGGTTGTCTTCGTCCGGCGCATAGAAAAGATAGCCCTCTTGCCCTTGCAAGAGCGGTGGACGGGCTGCCGGTTCGATATGGTTCTTGCCGGCGACGATGATGCGCCGTTTGACCGCATCGTCGCCTTCGCTCTTCCAGCGCTGCTGGAAGAGGTCGAGTTCGCGCCGGCAAAATTCGCGGTGAACCCAGTTATTGGAAAGCACCACGAGCAGCAGGGCCGATTCTTTGATCCCCGTGTCGATGATCGGATCGAATTGTTCGCTGCGCGCGATGGCACGCTTGTCTCGCCAGATGACGGGCGTGGGCTCGCCGAAGCACGTGAAATGAAACTCCAAGTGCTTTAGAAGCGTGGTGACAAAGCCTTTTCCGTCACCGTCTAATGGCGGTAAGTCGTCGTTGCGCGCGTACGAAACGAAGATCTGGAATGGCATAGTGTACCTAAGAATTTCCCGGCTGTCAGCCGAGGGATTCTCTTGCTCTTGTCAGAGTCCTGGACCAGAACATGCTCGCCGGCCGCCCGTCATGCGCTAGGTATGGACGAAGGAAAGCGGGCGATCTCGGTGCAGGATGAGCCAATCGGCGTGCTCCGAGAGGGCTTCGTGTCCGAGTTGCTCCAGCACTTTGAGCGGGTCGCCGGTGTGATCGCGCAAGCGCCGCCTCGCGGCATCGAAGACCGTGAACATATGCTGGTAGCGCCGCGCGTTTTCTGTGAAGCCGCGTTGCTGCTCGTAGAAACGGATCAAGAGCGCGAGCATGCCGCCGAGCGCGAACGGCATCGTGGCCAAATAGGTGAGCATGTGGTTCACCTGGGGCTCATGTGCGGCCAGCGCCGCGAGCCAGCCGTGCGAGATCGACCATATCAAGCTCGCGGCGACTGCGGAGATCGCGCCGCCTGCAGCGACCACGAGAACTGTGGCTCGGTGCGCGCGGGCGAGATGCGCTTCTTCTCGCTTGCCGGCTTTCTCGTAATACTGAAGTTGGTTGTCGATCCACCGCACGCATTCATCATGCGCCGGTGATTCGTCGGCTCGCGCTGTGCCAACGTCGGTGATCAAGTACGCCGTACGAAGCGCCAGCCGGATCCACGCAAGTTCGCCTTGTTGCATCTGCAAGTACGACGCTTCCACCAGACGATTCCGCAGGCCGGCGCAATTCCATGTGTACTGCACGCGCAGAGCTTCGGCGATCGCGCGGTAGTCTTGGTAGCGATTTTCGTAGTCGCTCCGCTTTGCGATCGCGAAGACGACGAGCGCGACGGCGAGAAATCCGACTCTCGCAACGATGCCGGCCCAACTCGGGATATGAAACGAGCCGTCCGTAGGCAGCACCAACTGCGCGGCGCCGGCGAGTGCGGTCGCGATGTACAGGAGTCTGAGCGACCGCAGCGTTTGCCATTGCTGCTCGTTCGCGGCCGCATCGGTACGGTCGCCGAACGCGACGAGCCGGTCCGTTGCCATCGACGCCGGCTCGCGCGCGAGATCTTGATTGAAGCGTTCGAGGTGGGCGAGCGCGTTCTCGAAGTCTTGCTCGCCGCTCGACCTCCCGGGCGGATTGGCTTTCGCACCGGCGCTTGGGCGCTCCGGGTAGATGTCGAGCAGCGAATAGCACTGCGCAGGCTGCGGCTGACCGGTGCGAGGCGTGACGATGTGGAAGACCGGCCCGACGTCCGGCATGTACGCGACGAGCGCGTCGCCGACCACACTCGGTATGCCGCCTTTGCGAAGCTCGACCACCTGCGCCGTTCCGCCGGGACCGCGCGCGGGTAAACCGTCCCAAAACGCAACGAGCACGTGACTGTAGTATGCGATGAAGTCTGCGACGTCGACGTAGTTCTGCGCACGCGACGCGGATTTCCCGACGACGACGATGTCTCGGCATCGTGGGAGCACGCGTCGAAACCGCTCAAGTTCAGCCGGCGTGAAGTCTTTCTCGTACTCGGGCTGCGGCATCGGCAGACAGCCGAGGACGGGATGTCCGCGCTCGATCGCTTCTTCCGCCGCGATGAGATCGGCGCCGGCTGCAAGCCCAGAGAGCACGAGCAACTCCATCGATGGATGGCGCTGCTTCAATCGGGTCAGAACTTCGCCGAATCGTTTGCGCAGCGGTGCTTCCGCGTCCGCCGGAAGATCGCGATGACCGGTGACGCCGACGACGAGCGGCAGCACATCGAACGACGCACTCATAGTTTGATAAATTGTTAGAAGAGGCCCGCACGCCCTTCCCGAACACGGCTCGAGCATGAAATCGTTTGTGTTCGTGATTATGTTCTTTGGCGGGGAGCGCTCCTAAATGCCGGACGCGAACACTCTTCTCGAACGCCGCATCGCGGCACCCGGACCGAAGAAGCTCCTCTCAATCGACGGGGGCGGAATCCGCGGGCTGATCGCGCTCGAGTTCCTCGCCCGGATCGAGACATTGTTGCGCGAAAAGCTGGGCCGCAGCGATCTGGTGCTGGCGGATTACTTCGACTACGTCGGCGGAACCAGCACGGGCGCGATCATCGCCACATTCATCTCGCTGGGATTCCCGACGCAGACGATCCTCGAGTTCTACCGCACCGGCGCGCACACCATGTTCGAGCCGTCCAACGTGTTTTTGCGGCTTGAACGCAAGTTCGGATCCAACACATTCTTGGCCAAACTCTTGAACACCGTCGGCGTGCTGTCATCCTCATCGATGTTCACGCAAGAGGCGCTCGCAGCGAAGATCAAATCGGTGATCGGACCCGATGGCGACCGCGATGCCACGCTCGGGACGGACAAACTCCGCACGCTTCTGCTCATCGTCATGCGCAATGCGTCGACCGATTCACCGTGGCCCGTATCCAATAATCCTCGAGCCAAGTATAACCGGCTCGACCTACCGGACTGCAACTTGAGCCTGCCGCTGTGGCAACTCGTCCGCGCGAGCACTGCCGCGCCCGTATTCTTTCCCCCGGAAGTGATGCACGTCGGCGATCAGCAGTTCGTCTTCGTCGACGGCGGCGTGACCGTGTACCATAACCCGGCGTTTCTGCTCTTCCTCATGGCGACGCTTCCACCGTATGCAGTGGAGTGGCCGGCGGGCGAAGAGAACTTGCTGTTGGTCTCGGTCGGTACCGGCACGAGCGAGAACGTGAACCTTCGGCTTCGCGCGCGGGAGATGAACTTGATGTACAACTTGCAGTCGCTGCCCTCCGCGCTCATCCAAGCCGCGACCACGGAGCAGGATCTCCTGTGCCGCGTCTTCGGAAAAGCGCGCACGGGTGAAGCGATAGATTCGGAGATCGGCGATCTCGTGGGCAATCGGGCGCCACTGGCCGAGAAACTCTTCACGTATTCGCGCTATAACGTCGACCTGTCTCGGCAAGGACTCGACAAACTTGGGTTGAACCGAATCGACGAAAAAGCGGTTCAGCCGTTTGACATCGCGCATCTCGACGAATTGCAGACCGTCGGTAAGACGGCGGCGAATCGGTGCATTTCTCTTGCCGACTTCGATGGCTTTTCCTGATCGGCGAGGCGAACCGTAGGAGGGCGAGCCCTATGACCCGCAAGGCCTTTTCCATTTTCCTAGCGTGCAGCCTCATCGCAACGGTCGTGACCGGCGCGTCTGGTGCGTCGAGCCCTTCGCAGCCGCTATCCACCTCCGTCTGCGGCACCGGCGACCTCACCGATATCGTGGCCGTGTACGACTTCGATTCACCGACCTACAAGAGCGCTCCCCAAACAGTACCCCCGGGCGTGAAGAGCTATTTGGCGCAACTCCTCACCGGCCGGCTCCAGACGTGCGCGGCGCTCGCAGGTCCGGTAGCGTCCCAAGCGTGTTCGCCCGGCTCCCGCGATTCCGATCCGCACACCCTTTGGATGCAATTGAAGTTCTGCGAAAGTGTTCTGGGGCTGCAACCGCACGCGCGCCAGCAAGCCCCGCTCGTCGTTGCCCAAGAGCCGACATTCTACGTGGTTCTCGGCGTCGGAGCCGGAAGCGGCGGCGCCCCGGGTGGCCAATCCAGCGGAGGCGGAGGCAAAAGCGGCGGTGGCGGGGGCGCCACCGGGAGCACGGCGACCGGATCGTCCGTCGACAATCCGGCATATTTTCTGCTCTTCTTGGTCGCCCAAAAACTCGAGCGCGACGTCTGCCTCCGCAGCGGCATCACGATAAAGGATTGCGACGCGCGACATCCCGTTGCGGTCTTGCCGGAATCCACGTGGAATCTCGAAGACCTTCGAACGCAATGCGCGGACGACCCGTACGTTGCGAACGACCCCAACGATCCTTACGGTTCGCTGGACGGCCGGAAGCCGGCCGGTCACGGGACCCTCGGGGCGGTCGTCCTCAATGGCTCGACGGTCACCGCCGACGGCACATTCGCCGTGGTCACAGTGTACGGCAGCAGCGAAGCGAACTATTCCACGCAAGTCGTCGAGTGCACGCCACGCAGCGCACCGTTTCTGTCAACGGTGTGGTCGGACAACATCTCAAACGGCAATAAGACCACCGCACTTTCGTTCTTCCCGATCGCGCTCGCCGGAACGCTTATCGCTGCCCGTTCCGCCGCAAGAGTCGCGACGCTCCCTGCGCCGAATTCGTCAGCGTCGCCGGGCGTGGTGAACAACTTCCTCTCGTATCAGACCTCGGTCGCCTTGGGCACCTTCGCGGCCAACACGAGCTCGCTGACACTCGGCAATCCGTCCTCTGGACTTACGTTTCGCCACACGTTCGAAGCGTGGGCGGTTTCGTTCGCCGACAACCTCAACGTTTTCTGCGGCCTGCAGCCGTCTCAGGGCGTATGCAAAGCGCTGAAACTTCCGGGCGCGACGTCGCCGTGACCGAGCAAAGCCGTTCGAGCCCCGCGGCTAGAATCACAGCCCTCTGTTAGTCGCTCGATAGTTTTGCCGGCCGCCGAACTCAGAGATATCGTGTATTTTGGCGCCGCGCAAGCCTCTCCGACGAATCGCGCTGCTCCGAGATTGCGATGATCGGGCTGCCCACGCAGTGCGGATCCGCAGATAAAGAATAGTTTTTCGTGCATGTGCGCTTCGCAAATGCGTCGCTGGACTACATGCCTCCGATAATCCCCATCTTTATGTAGACAGCGCGGCCGTCACGAAAGACTACAACTGCGAAATAATTGCTGAACTCCGTGCAGCGCTTCGGCAATGGGCATTTCTTGAGCACAGACAGTGCCGAGTAGTGAGCGTCCAACGATCGTACTGCAGAGACGGAAATGTCGAGGTCGGTCGCCGCTTGCCGTGGTGTCACTCCAAGTCTCAATCCACGCGCTGACACAACACCGGAAAGGTTCCGTGCTGGAATCTTCGATGGAGGCGAAGCCGAGTACGAGATCTGGTCATCCCATCCGCCGTCGTCGTTATAGCCAGTGCCTGCAGCGATGTGGTGAATCGGATCGTACACCCAACTCGACCCTACGCCGGCAGTCGGAAGCGCGAGCCCAGGATACCCGAGACCATTTTGACCCCGCTTCTTCCATGCTTCGTATGGATTTCGTCCAAAATGATCCTCGACCGGTGTCTGTACGGTGAAGAGCAATCCCCCCTGCCATGCTTGTGGTGCGGTGTGCTCGGCCCAGGACGAGAGCGTTTCAAGATTATCCGCGTTAGCGACGCAGGCGGAAGCAACACCAAGAGCAAGAATGGTCAAGATAACGCGAGCACGCACGTGAGTTGAATTCAGAGTCGCACGAAGCATATATAGACCTCCTTCAAAACACATCTTTCGGGTACGGGGTCGGCTGGTCTTGCAAGAACTCGAGCGTGAGTACTACTAGGCACTCATACATCTCCCAGACGGTTTCGTTTCCGTTCAAGTCGTCTTTCAAGACGACATGTGACGAATCTGCGTCACCGGAAAGAATCGAATCATCCCTTCGTTAAGCCCCAGGCTTGACATTTTTTCCATCGAGCAGCTCACCTACGGACGAAGGAGCACGATCGTGCAAGAAGCGCTACCCGCAAACTTTCGAAACAACGAAGACGTCAAGTACGGCTTGTTGCGCGTTGTCGACATTCCAGCCGAAGTGTCCGCTAACGCGCCCTGGTTCAATCAAACCCTCACGACCGTCGACGATGCCGTCGTTCGTCTGGGACTTTTCCAGGGGGAGTTCCCATGGCACAAGCATGTCGATCAAGACGAGTTCTTTCTCGTCCTAGACGGCGAAATATCGCTCGACGTTGAGGGTCTCGACAGTGTCGTACTCACACGACACCAAGGCTTCACCGTACCAAAAGGGACGATGCACCGCCCGCGTTCGCCGCAGCGTTCCGTCGTCCTAATGGTTGAGTCCTTGGGGATCGTTCCCACTGGCGATTAGAAATCAGCTCTAAGGAGTTCGCCAACGTATGGATCCTACCGAGGTTGATGACACCCTCCGGCACCGGACGTTGACCATACGACGACCGCGCACGCTGAAATCTTCATGAAACTTTTTTTACCATCAATATCGCGCGGGCAGAGGAGGACGCATACGGTCTACGACTCGAAACGACCGTGACATCTCGCATTGTCGGCTTTGATCCGGAGGTCATTGTGTTTCGAGGAGTAGTGACGGCATCGCTCGTCTCGCTCGCGCTCGTCGGTTGCAGTGCGCAAAGTCTGTCGCCGCTGCAGCGCGCCGACCCATCGGTCCCGACCTCGCATGCCATCCACGCCGATAGCGGATTCAACGTGCAGCCGCAGCTAGCGGTTCTGAAGTGGAATCCCACGTCTATCAAGCTGACCGACGCCGGGCCTTATGTTGCAACAACATTGAAGTCGACAAAGGGCGATACAGTCGTCGTGGATTACGATGACGAATGCAACTACCGCATCGATTTGGACTTTCATCCAGGTCCGAGCATACACCACGTCGAGACCGACGGATATAATTTCTACGCGTATTCCGGCAAGTCGGGTTCGCCGGCGTTCCACTGCCTTGTGAATGCGTTGCTCAAAGACGCCGGCGGCAAGGTGATAGCTCACGCCACCTTAGCCGTGACGATCACATATCCCAGAAAGCATCAGCACGGCGGCTAAGTGCGCCGGTCATGCAAAAACGAGTGGGCCGCGTAAGCGGCCCACTCGTTTCTTCTTGACTATCTACGTCTTGATGACCAAACGTCGAACCACTTTCAAAAGCTCAGACAACCGCATAGTAAAAAGCGCGATTTCGGCAAGCTCATTTGGAAGACCGTCTCTCCGAAATGGGACTTCGACGATGCCACGTTCGAGCGCACTGCAGCGTCCTTCAACAACCCGGATCACGTGGACATCGTCATCCATAATTATCGCTGGCGGTTGAGTCTCGCTGAAGGCGAGGCACACTACGACGACTTAGAAAAACGACTTGCCGAAACTCCGGTCATCACCGTGCCGACGATCACCATCGCCAGCGATTTCGACGGTGCCAGCGCGGCCGGCACAACGTATGCCAAGCTTTTCACGGGCAAATATTCGCACCGGATCTTCAAAGGGGTAGGCCACAATGTGCCTCAAGAAGCTCCGCAAGCGTTTGCCAAGGCCGTCGTAGACGTCGACAGTTTTTGATCGACGTCGGCCGCAGCAGGCGACTCGAGCCTACTCGGCCAGCGCCCGGTGCACGAACGAAATGACGATCGATCCCTCGCCCACCGCCGACGCGACGCGCTTGATGCTGCCGCCTCTAGCATCGCCGACCGCGAACACCCCAGGGAGACTCGCCTCAAGCAGATGCGGAGATCGTGCGAGCGGCCATCGGGCTGCCGCAAGATCCTCCTGTGACAGCTCCGGACCGGTCTTGATGAACCCGTCCGCATCGAGCGCCACGCAACCGCCGAGCCAGGCGGTGTTCGGCACCGCTCCCGTCATGAGGAATACGTGTCTGATGGCGTGACTGGTGATCTCACCTGTCAGGTTGTCGCGCCAGCGGACGCGCTCCAGGTGCGAGTCGCCTTCAAGCGCAACAATTTCGGTGTTCGTCCTCAGATCGATCGTTGGTATCTCTTCGATACGTCGGACCAGATAGCGTGACATGCTTTCCGCAAGACCGCTCGATCGAACGAGCATGTGAACGCGTCTGGTCGTTTGCGACAAAAATACGGCTGCCTGACCAGCTGAGTTGCCGCCACCGACAACGATTATCTCATCCCCGCCGCACAACTGCGACTCCATGAATGTAGCGCTGTAGTAAATGCCCGCGCCCTCGAACTTTGCGAGATTCTCGAGAGGCGGCCGGCGGTATTGCGCGCCGGTGGCGATGATCACTGTGCGTGCTGGAACTGGTGATCCTTCATCGATCCTTATTTCGTACGGCTTCCGTCCACATGCCAGTTCAACCGCTCCCCTTGCGATGAGGATTTCGGCGCCGAATTTCTGCGCCTGCGAATACGCGCGGCTCGCCAACTCTTGGCCCGAGATGCCCGTTGGAAATCCGAGGTAGTTCTCGATTCTGGAGCTTGAACCGGCCTGCCCTCCAGGAGAATTGGACTCGATCACCAGCGCATCGAGTCCTTCGGAGGCGGCATACACCGCGGCCGCAAGACCTGCAGGTCCGGCTCCGACGATCACCGCGTCCCGCACGTGCGCCTGATCGATGCCTTCGTTGAAACCGAGGCAGTCGGCGATTTGTTGATTGGTGGGATTGCGCAGCACCGTTGTACTGCGGCAGATGAGCACGGGTATATCGGCGGCTGCGACGTGAAATCGATCGAGCAGATCCTGTACCGCGGTGTCACGCTCGAGATCGACGTAGGCGAATGGATGTCCGTTGCGCGTGAGAAATTCTTTTATCCGCAGCGTTCCCGCAGAATATACCGAGCCCACCAATGCAACATCGCTAATGCCTTGCGCCGCCAACTCCACGCGGCGATAGATGAAGGCGCGCATCAGGATCTCGCTGATGTCGGCATCGGTTTGCACGACACCCAGCAGCTGATCGCGCGTCAGCTGAATCGCCTCGCCGGACTCGGACACCCGCGCACGCGTCAGCGAGCGGCGACCCGCGATCGTATTGGCCTCGCCCGTGAACTGCCCCGGTCCGTGGACGACGACCAGCGTGTCACCGCGGTCCGACGGCCGGATTATCTCAACCTTGCCCGCCCTCACGACGAAGAACGGAATTCCGGAATCGCCGGCCTCGACGAGAACGTCTCCGCGCTCGATCGGGCGCACCACGCCATGCGTGGCTATATGCGCTATCTGCGCCGGCGTGAGGGTCGGGAACGTGAGCGCCTCTCTCGATGCGGTCACGCTCGGAGGAATCACTTTCATTTCGTAATCATCGATTCATAGCATCGAGTTATAGAATCGCGCGGGCCTGGTGAATCGCCTCATCTTCGGTCATCGTCGCGCCTGCACCCATCAATTGCGTGAGAGCGTCGGAGCCGATCGCACCGCGAAGCACCAACAGCGCGCGATCGTGTTCGCGCTGCAAGTCGTACTTCTCCGGCTCGACCATGCTGAGACGAGCGCCGAGAAAACCGAAGAGCCGAGCTGCTCCTGCATACTCTGCGGAAGTCGGTCGGCCTTCAACGTGAGGTTTTAGCATGGCCACTAAAGCAAGGACCCGTAGCGATAAGGAAGCCAACGCGCTGAGCTTGAGCCCACGCGCGACTTCGAGCGCCTCATCTGCACGCACCTGCGCCTCGTCGTATCGACCCGAAGCGACCAGATACGTGGCCATGTTAGTGAGCGTTGCGGCCATGCCGGGCGCCGCTGTCAAGGAATTCGTGGCGCGCAGAAGTTCGAGCACATCGATCGCGAGCTGGATTGCGGTTTCTGGATCGTCCGCACCAAACTCATTCTCGGCGAGACTTGCCGTTACGGACGCCGCAAACACGTCATCGCCGAGCACCTTCGCAAGCCCAAGGGCCTCGGTGAGGCGAACGCGGGCGCCGGCGAAGTCACCGACTGCGCAACGGCTCCAACCCATTGTCATCAGGACGTTGGCCGTTAGCCGCCGAGCGCCGATCATGCGAGCCGCCTCCAGGGCCGACCGCAACAACGGCTCTGCCTCCGATGTTCTTCCCAAGAGAACGAGCGACGCACACATCAAGCACTCGGTTTGAGCGATTCCCAATATGTCACCGAGTTCGCGGTATCGCGCGAGAGCTCGCTCCGCCGCCGCCAACGACACCTTTCGTTCGCCGAATTGTTGAGCACCCTCCGCCTCGGCGTGCTCCAGTCGCGCTACAAGATCGGGCGGCGTGAGTTCGTCGACCAAGTCGAGCGCCGCGCGCACCCAACGCCTTCCCTCCACGAGTGGGAAAGTTCGCCAAATCACCCTATGAGCAGCGGCTAGGCGTTGCCCCACGGCGACATCGTGTCGTTTGCCGAGCGACCAGTCGAGCGCCGCGCGCCAATTCTCCAGTTCCACGTTCGCCTGCGCGGACCACACCCGATGGGGCATTGTATCCGGTGCGCGTTCGAGCTGCTGCGCCAATTCCAAGTACACGAGTGCATGATGCCGCGCCAGTTGCTCGTGCTCACCTCGGGCCGTCAGCTTTTCCCGCGCGTACTGCCGCGACGATTCTAGCAGGCGATAACGCTGCTCGGTCCCGACCAACTCGGCGAGCAGGAGGGATTTCGTGACGAGCGACGCGACGAGGTCGATCACCTCGATGTCGCCTTCGCCGCTGGTTGCACAGAGTGAGGTTGCCGCCTCGAGCGTGAAGCTGCCGGCGAAGACCGAAAGCGACTCGAAGAACAATCGTTCGCGCGGGGTCAGTAGGTCGTAACTCCAGTCGATCAGAGCGGTCATCGTCTGGTGCCGCGGTAACGCCCGGCGATCGCCGCCGGTGAGCAGGCGGAAGCGCTGATCGAGCAGCAGGACGATCTGATGAGGTGCGAGCGTCTTCACGCGAGCGGCGGCGAGTTCGATCGCGAGTGGGATGCCGTCCAGCCGCCGGCAGATCTCGGCGACATCTCGCACGTTTTCGTCGGTCAACACAAAGCTTGCGTCTACGGCGAGCGCGCGATCGACAAACAGCGCAATACCGCCGTAGGGCAGCGCTTCTTTCGCACTCCGAAGTGACTCGGGCGGCACCTCAAGCGACGGCAAGTAGTACGTCCGTTCACCCGCCACGTCCAAAGCCTCTCGACTGGTCGACAGGATATGCACGTGAGGGCACGACTCAAGGATACCGGCCGCGAGCTCGCGCGTCTTTGCGATCACGTGCTCACAGTTATCAAGGATGAGTAAAGCGCGGCGCGTCTTGAGGTATGCGACGACGGTGTCTACGGCGGAGCCGGTGGCGGAAGGAAGCTGCAGGGTTGTCAATACCGCGCTCGCGACAAGCGATTGGTCCGGGAGCGGCGCCAGGTCGACCAACCACACTCCGTCTGGACAACCGCCGAGAGAGTCGCTCCCAACCTGCACCGCGACGCGCGTCTTGCCGACTCCGCCTGAGCCGACAAGCGTCACGAGCCTGTGTTCACGCACGAGCGCGCCGATCTCGTTGACCTCTCGTTGCCGGCCGACAAAGGATGTTAGTTGATGCGGGAGATTGTGCCCCGGGGCCGCTTGCGCGTCGGGACGTACTATCGTCAACAGTGATGCGTGCAGCGCCTCGCTGCGCTCGCGTTGCCGAGTTGGATGTGCGATGCCTATCGCGCTTCCCAGGAGCGCCTGACGCTCCGGCGGCAGCGCAAGCGCCCGCCCAAGCAAGATCACGGTCTCCCGCCGGGGCCGAGTTCTGGCTCCGCGCTCGAGCAAGCTGACGGCCTCTACGCTCAGCTTGGCACGCTCGGCCAAGTCTTGCTGCGTCAATCCGGCATCCAGGCGAAACTGTCTGAGCAGTGCCCCGAAGTGGGGGCGACCCGCAGCCTCCATCGTATCCCCTGTCGGCAACATCATTGTACGGATATTTGTCCGGATATTTGCACGGGTGTTCCTGGACATCTTCCCAGCTCAGGAAGATAATAAAGAAGGACGGCCACGCTCGCAAGGTCCGCCGGCCGAGTAAACCCGGAAGCGTCCGATTTCCGTCTTGGAATTCGTCAGCTCTCCGGGTCATTGGAGAGAACTCAACCATGCGTATTTCTAACCCAATTGATCGTGCGCTCACCGCGACCGCCGCACTGGCGATGCTGATCGGGCTATCCGGATGCGGTTCGATATCGGCCGCTTTGGCCCCCAGGCAAAACGCAGCTACGGCGACCCGGGCATCACAGCCGCAATCTGTTCAAAACGGTTCTATCAATAACGGCGTTCCTTCGCTCTTCAGGTCACTCAATCCGGTGACGACGCCGAGCTTCATGGATCCCAGCGCCGTAGGCAAGCCTCTCGTGTTCGTTTCCGACGCTGGGCTAGAGCAAGAGGTCGTCGACATTTTCCGGCAATCCGACAATAAGATGGTCGGCCAAATCACCGGTCTTTCCCCAGAAGGCCTCGCGACCGACTCAGCGCGTAACCTGTACATCGCAAACACAGGATACTTGAATGTCTTGATCTACGCGCCTCCTTACACGGCTGTGAAATTGACGCTCGATGATGGTGGCAATATCCCACGGGCAGTTGCGGTTTCGACCAAAGGTCTCGTCGCCGTGGCGAATCTTTGCGCTCTCGCGAACTGCACGGGGAACACCGGCAGCGTGAGCTTTTTTGCCAAGGGTTCGACGACACCGTGCACGACGGTGGCCGATGCGACGAATTTCGCATCCATGGAAAATGCGACGTTCGACGCTGCCGGCGATCTTTACGTCGAGGCTTACGGCGCGGCCGCTCACACCTGGAACATCGGCAAAATCGTGGGAGGTTGCAATGCAAACGCGATTGAGCTCCTCAAGACTCCAAACGTCAGACAATATATTGGCGGCATTCAGATCGACAAAGATCATCGGATCGCCATCGTCAACGCGATTACGGCAGACCAGCCTTTTTACATCGACACCTACAACCCACCGAAGAAGCACTCCCTCGGCTGGCCCGTCTCCGTCACCAGGCTAGTCCGCACAAAGTCGAACATCATAGTGAACTTCGCCTTCCTGCGGTCGGGCCTTGGATTCTATGACGCCGACTCGGAGAACGGTAGCCCTGGCAGCAAGTCGGATGAATTCAATTATCCGACAAGCGGCCCACCGATAAACACCATTGGCGGATTTGAACTTGCGTGGGGCGTCGCCGTCACCCCAGTACTGCTTCCCTAAGCGAATCACGGTCGCATCGAGCTGCGACTCGAATGGAGAACGACGCTTAGGAGCCGTCGATAATGCTCTTGATGATCTGATTCGATATCGACGTGATGGTCGCCCAATCGCCGGAGGGGACCGCTGCAAGGCGGTCCCGCAGGCCAAGTAAGGCCGGCAACTTGCCGTCGAGCGATGGCGAATCTGCAAGTCCGGCGCGAAGAGCGTTATCCTCGTCGACGTGCCGGATGACAGTCGCATTGTATCGAGTTTCAGACACCTGTAGCCCGACGAAAAATGGGCTTCGCGACTCGGACGGTAGCGCGTTGACGAGCTTTATAACGCCCGCAACAAAATGGTCCTGATCGCTGACGTGGACGTCCGGCGTATCGGGCAGCAGAAATCGCCGTAAACCGTCGAGTTCGAGTCGGCCGTCGTCCGTGGGCAGTATCTGTCTAAAACTTGCGAACCAATCGTTCATGAAATCCTGCGCGCCCTGCTGCTTCATGGCATCGCCGTTCTCCGAGAGTTCCAAGATGCGTGCCGCACCGATGCCTAGCCGCGCAAGGCCGAGCGAGTCGTTTCCATACGCAAGCTTCTCCGTTAGAGGATAGCCGGAGGAGTCGCCTATCGGTGCGTCACCCAAACTCGGGTAAGCCGTCGTCTGCGTATCCGCTAGGTGGTCGGCTAGAGCATGTCGGTTCGCATATCGATCTGACGCGTCCGAGGGGAGTCGTGCGTCAGCCGCCGCCGCGGCATCGTATAGAGATTTCCATTTTGTGCCTGCGATGCCGCCGTCCATCGCCGCGAGAAAGACCGCCGACGCGATGGCCGCAGCGACGCTGTGATCCGCATGCGCTACGTCGTGCAATGCCCCCGCATACTGCTCATTTACGAGAACGAAGTACGCAGTCCGACCATCCGGAAGACTTTGCGCGCCGGAATAATGCGCCACCGGGTCCCAGGCAGGAAGTTTTGACGCCGGCGAAATCTCAAGACCCATCAAAAAGGCGTGGTTCGTGGGAATGCCGATGACGACTTGGACGAGCTGCGCCACGTCGCTCGTCGAATAGGATGTTTGGCCGGGAACCGCCGAGCTATTTTCGCATTGCAACCTAAGTATGCGACGGCGCAAAGCAAAAGTCAACAAATCTGCGCCGGTCTATGCTCTGTTCGAGGCTGGGGGAAGAGTCATTCCGCCGTCGAATCGTAGTGAAAATTTTGGGGACGACCGACTATACTACTCCGCCCTTAAAACAGAGGATGACTTGATTATTCCGTCTCGACTCCTTGTTGCCGCAGCGCTCATCGCGGTCGCCAACTCCACAGCGGCTTCCGCTGCTCCGATAAGTTGGAATTCGGGCGCGTCCTTTTACACGACTCGTCCCTTCGTTCGCTTCATGCACGCCCCGCCGCGTCCACCCGCGCCTACCGTTCGCATAACAATGGCCGACGTGATGCGCGCCCGCGCCGGCGGGTGGCAACAAGTCACCGCCAACCCTCCGTTCGGAGCGAACGGCGCCGGTACGGCATTGCTCATGACCGACGGAACGGTCATGGTGCAGGACAACACGTCAAATTGGTACAGCCTTGGGCCCGACAAGAACGGAAACTATGTGCGCGGGAGCTGGACAACCAAGGCGTCGCTCCCCGCCGGTTACGGCCCGCTGTATTTCGCGTCGGCGGTCCTCGCCGACGGCAAGCTGATCATCAACGGTGGCGAGTACAACTTCTTTCACGGAACCGAGACGAATCTCGGCGCGATCTACGACCCGGTCGCCGACGCATGGACATCGGTGTCGCCGCCGAGCGGGTGGGCCGAGATCGGCGACGCGTCGAGCGTCGTGCTTGCGGACGGCACCTACATGCTAGGGAACTGCTGCTACACCTCGCAGGCCCTGCTGAACGAAGGATCGCTCACGTGGATGATGACCGGCTTAGGAAAGCAGGATCGCAACTCTGAGGAAGGGTGGACGCTGCTTCCCAACGGCAAAGTTCTCACGGAAGACGTTTCGACTGAACCAAATTCAGAACGATACAATCCCAGGACCGGGGCGTGGTCCACCGCCGGTGCGATTCCAGTGGATCTGATCAATCAGTCCGAGATAGGACCGCAGGTCTTGCGGCCCGACGGGACAGTGTTCGTCGCCGGCGCAAGTCAGCACACGGCGATTTTTGACACGAACACCGGCCGGTGGAGTGCCGGACCGGACTTTCCTATAGTCGGAGGCCTGCAACTGGACGTCACCGACGGTCCAGCGGCCCTACTCACAAATGGTGACGTACTGCTTGCCGCGAGTCCCGGCGTCTATCAAGCGCCGGCATCGATGCTCGTCTGGGATGGCACGCGGCTTGCGCTGGTGGCGGCGCCGCCGAACGCGCCGAACGACGCGAGCTATAACCTGCGCCTTCTCGTTTTGCCGACGGGCCAAGTTCTGGAAACTGACGGCTCGGATGACGTGGAGATCTATACGCCGGGCGGTGCGCCGGACCGGAATATAGCGCCAGCAGTCACTGCGGTGCCGACCTCGCTCACGCACGGGAACACGTACGTGATTTCGGGCGTGCGCTTCAACGGCTGTTCGCAGGCGAACGCCTACGGCGACGACGCCCAGGCTGCATCGAACTATCCGCTCGTGCGCATCAAGAACAATGCGACAGGCCACGTGTTCTACGCCCGGACGCACGACCACAGCTACATGGGTGTCGCATCGAACGCTGTTGTTTCGACGATGTTCGACGTCCCTAACGCTATCGAGCTCGGCGCGAGTTCACTTGTGGTCGTCGCCAACGGAATTCACTCGCCGCCCGTCGGAGTCATGATTCACTAGCTCGCGTCAGTATCGCGCTCGACCACCTGACACGTCGAATACCGCACCGGTATTCGACGTGCTTGTTTCGGAGCAAAGCCTCAAAGGACCGGAGGCTGCCGGTTGACGCTGGTGGAGGGCTCGTCGTTGACGGCGACGCAATTGCTCTAGTCTTGTGACCGCTATCGCCACCCGATGGATGTGAGTATGCCGAAGATTCCAAGCGCACTCTCTCTCGCCGGCCTGTTGGTTCTGAGCGCCGTTGCATCAGGGGCAACGCCAAGTCCGGCACGCTCGCCAGGATCTGTCTCCGATTGCAATTCGAGGCCCATGGCGCCGGCGTGCGGCGCCGTTCGCGGAGATCGCGCCGAGGGATGGCTCGCACAGAGCCGCTCGCCCGTGTTGGCGCGCAACGGCATCGTGGTCACGAGTCAGCCGCTTGCGGCACAGGCCGGACTTCGAATTCTCATGGCCGGCGGAAACGCCGTCGACGCCGCCGTCGCAACTGCTGCCGCGCTCAACGTGACCGAACCTATGAACGTTGGGTTGGGCGGCGATCTTTTCGCCATCGTCTACATCGCGAAAGAGCACAAAGTCCACGTGCTCAATGCGAGCGGAACCGCGCCGACCGGCGCAACGCTCGCGCGCTTCAACGCGCTCGGCTACAAGTATGACCCGCATGACTGGGGTCCCGGCTCGGGGATGCCGCCGGGTGGCATCCTCGACGTCACTGTTCCAGGCGCTGCTTGGGGCTGGGACGAGATGCTTCGGCGCTACGGCACGATGAAGCTTGATCGCGCGCTCGCGCCTGCGGTGGACTATGCCGAAAACGGATTTCCGGTTTCAGAACGCATTGCGCACGAATGGGAACTACCGGATGCGCTTCCGTTGCGCGGTTGCTGCACGCGGCTCGATCCCGATTCGGTGAAGACATGGTACATCGACGGCGCGCAGCCCGTCACCGGACAGATCTTCCGCAATCAACAGCTCGCGCATACCTTGCGGCTTTTGCAGAAGTATGGACGCGACGTCTTCTACAAGGGCCAGATCGCTCGCGCTATCGTCGCCAAATCAAACGCGCTCGGCGGCACGATGACATTGGCCGATCTTGCGCGATACCACGGCGAATGGGTGGATCCGGTAAGCACGAACTATCACGGCTACGACGTCATGGAATTGCCGCCGCCCTCGCAGGGGTTTGCGGCTCTCGAAGCCCTCAACATTCTCGCGCAATGCGTTCCCAAATTGCTGCCCGGGCAATCGCTCGCGTCGTTGGGGCCCGCGAACCCGCTGTACTGGCACATGCTCGTCGAAGCGAAAAAGCTCGCGTATGCGGACCTCTATGCATACAACGCCGACCCCGACCATGTCGTGGTACCAACAAGCAAACTCTTGTCAAACGCGTATGCGTCGTCATTGTGCGCGAAGATCGATCCGGCGCATGCGGCGAGCACGGGCCCGCCGGGGAAATACGGCGACACGGGCGACACGATCGTGCTGTCCACTGCCGACCGCTTCGGCAACATGGTCTCGTGGGTCAACAGCAACTACGACGGCTTCGGTTCTGGCATCACCGTGCCGGGTTACGGATTCATCTTGCACGATCGTGGAGCGCTTTTCACGCTCGATCCCAAGAGCCCCAATGCGATTGCGCCGCAAAAGCGCCCGTACAACACGCTCATGGCGGGGTTCGTACTGCATGGCGGGCGGCCGTTCATGACGCTCGGTCTCATGGGCGGCGACATGCAGGCGCAGGGGCACGTCCAAGCCCTCGTCGACATCATCGATCTCGGTGCGAACGTGCAACAAGCGGGCGACATGGCGCGCTTCCGGCATTTCCAGATCACCAATCGGTTATACTTGGAATCGCCGTTGTATGAACTCGTCGGCGACCGCCTCAAGGCGATGGGTCATGACGTGCGTTCTTCGGACCGCGCGCCTATGGGCGGATACCAGGCGATCATGGTTCTGCCGAGCGGTGCGTATGCAGCGGGTTCGGATTTCGGGAAAGACGGCGAAGCCGTCGGCTGGTGAGACTTAGTCTACGCCACCGGCCCAAGCCACACAGTCTGCGCATTCGTGAATTCGCGAAGTCCGAAGTATGAGAGTTCCCGGCCGTAGCCGCTGCGTTTCACGCCGCCAAACGGCAGGCGCGGGTCCGATGCGGTCATTCCATTGATAAACACAGCGCCTGACTGCAAGCGCGCCGCAATGGATTCGGCCGATCGGATATCGCGCGTCCACAGATTTCCGCCAAGGCCGTACATCGACAAGTTGGCAAGCGTTATCGCGTGTTCCGTGTTCTGCGCCTGGATCACCGCTGCTGCGGGTCCGAATGTCTCTTCGTCAAACATCGGCATACCCGGCACGACATCCGAAACAATAGTGGGCTCGTAGAAGCAGCCTGGCCCGCTCCGCCGTTTCCCACCGAGAGCGATCTTCGCGCCGAGCGCGACAGTGGCGCTGACTTGCCTTTCAATGTCGTCTCGCAAATCTTCCCGCGCCAACGGACCTATCTGCGTCGCGCGATCCAGCGGATCGCCCATCACGAGAGTTCTTGCGCGCTCCGTGAATGACGAAAGAAACGTCTTATATACGGAAGCGTCCACGATGAAGCGCTTTGCGGCGATGCAGCTCTGCCCGGTATTTTGAAAGCGGGCGCGGACGGCGGTTTGAGCTGCCGCGTCCACGTCGGCATCCGACAGAACGATATATGCGTCTGAACCGCCCAACTCCAACACCGTCTTCTTCAAGGCGCTTGCCGCAGCGGACGCGACGGTCGCCCCGGCCTGCTCGCTGCCCGTAAAAGTCACTGCCGCGACGCGAGGATCTCGAATCACCGAGTCCATCGCGCGGCCCGGAACGACCAGCGTGGTGAAGACGCCGTTCGGAATTCCGCATGCAGCGAAGCTGCGTTCCAGCTCGAGACCGCAACCGGTGACGTTGGCCGCGTGCTTAAGGACGGCGACGTTGCCGGCCATGATTGCCGGCACCGCAAAGCGGATCACTTGGAACAGCGGGAAATTCCAAGGCATTATCGCTAGGATGACCCCAAGCGGGCGAAACGCGACATAGCTTCGCGTCGCGTTCGTGGCGATCACGTCATCGGCAAGATGCCGCTGCGCGCTCTCCGCATAGTACTCGCAACACCAGGCGCACTTCTCGACTTCCGCTTCCGACTCCACGATGGGCTTGCCCATCTCCGTCGTCATGAGAGTTGCGAGTCGCGATTTCTCACGGCGCAGAAATGAAGCCAGGCGCAGCATCGCGTCGGAGCGCTCGGCGAAGCTCGTGCCTTTCCAGGCGGCGAATGCGCCATACGCCGTCGCCAGCCGTCCGTCAATTTCGGAATTGGAGTAGACGGCATACGACTGCAAGGATGCGCCGGTGGCAGGATTGCGGGTCTCGACCATCCCGACCGGCGCAGCGGTTGAACTCATCACGCGTTCTCTCTACGGCGCAAGGGCCAGTTCTTGAACAAAATCGCCTGTGGCATCTGCCCAGACGATCCATAGATGTCCGGTTTTCTCGTCGAACGCCATGGTGTGCACTTCTTTGGGGAGGTCCACGTCCGCGATGTCGGTCAGCGCACCGGCTTTAGACAGTTGCAAGACGGTGGCTTTGCCCGAACCGGCGCATGCCAAGCGATGAGTCCCGCTGTCGAACGCGCACTGGTCGATCCCGACCGGTACCGGCGCGGTGCTCAATAGATTTCCGTCGCGAGTATATGCCGCGACCAAGCTATTCTTTCCCCCGACCAGTAGGATCCCGTATGCTTGATCGTAGATGAGCGGATGATCGTGCTTGATCGCCGGCGTCGCGATCGTCCGAATCACTTTTAGCGTTTGAGGATCGATGACGACGGTCTCGGCAAGATCGTCGATGTTCTGGTACAGTTCATGAGATTTTGCGTCGATCGCTAGATACTCCGGTTTATGTCCGGGAATCTGGATCGTGGCGGTTTCTTTCATCGTGAGCGTATCGACGACAAAGATCCGCGTTCCGTCATCTTCGTCTGCGTACACCCGGTGGAGCACGGCGTCGTAGGCGATCGCATCCACCTTTCCGTCCACCGCGGCTGAGCTGACGACGGTCATCGCCACCGGATCGACTTCGGAAACCGTCCGCTGTTCTCCGTCGCCTGTGTACACGTGACCGCTTGCGGGATCGACTGCCACTCCGTGCATCGGTCCGACTTTCACCTGGCCCAGAACCGCGCCACCGTCGGCATTGACGATCAGGAGCGCATTGCTTCCCGTGTGCGCGGCGTAGACACGCCGGCGCTCGGCATCGGTCGCAACATAGTCGAAGCCGCTCAGAGTTTGCACGTGTGCCGGCGGCGTCATAGGGATGAGATGCATCGCTGCTGATTCACTTTCTAGGGAATTTGCCGGCGCGGCAACGGCAGGTAGCCATGAGGCGGTGAGGCGGCCATTCCGGGGACAGCTACGGGTGTGACTCCCGAAGTCGCGCAACTCATCGCGGGGGGAAAAGCATTCACAATGGTGTCCGAAATCTCCGCCGCGGATGCGGGAATCGGTGCGACTGTGCCGTTTAGACGTCCCAAGTCGAATCCACCGGTGAGATCGGTCAGTCTGGGATTGCCGTCGCGCGGCCCCTCGGGCATGTAAGGCTTTTCGTCGGGCAGCGAAGCGAGCGCCGGCAGACCGAACAGGGTGTTCACGAATTTCACGACGGATCCGGTATCGCCCGAGTCGTGGACGACTGCGCCGGTTTTCGCATACGGCGAGATCAGGATGAACGGAACGCGCGGACCGTCGCCGCACGGATGCCCGTCCTGGCATCGCTCAAACTGCGGCGATGGCACGTGGTCGTAGAATCCGCCGCTGTCGTCCCACGTGATCACGATCGCCGAATCTTTCCAATACCGGCTGCGCGCGATGGCGTTGACGAACGTGGCGACGAATGCCTCGGCGACATGGCGGTCGGAATCGTCCGTTCCAGGATGGTCGTCGTCGCCTAGGAAGTGCTTTTGGATGAACGGGTCTTTGTTTGCCGGCCGCCAACCGAAGTGGTTGTAGCCGCCGCCTTTGACGTACACGACGGATTCGTCGGGCAGGGTGCCGTCACGCAACGCCGGCAGCAGCTTCTTGACATCGTGGACGTGATTCCAAAAGACGTCGTTCTTTCGCATGTAGCCGAAGTATTGCACGACGTTCCGGTGTGACGCGTAGCCGCGAAGTGCGGTGTTGTTCGGGCCGTTGTAACCCTCTTGATACCAACCCCAACCGACCGGCGCTCGGCCGCGTGCCGTCATGAAGGCGAGATCCTCGCGCACTCCGCCGATGTCTTGTGTTGCGAGCCGGTCATCGCTGCCGGTCAGCGTCAGCAAGACTGTGGCATACGTTTGATCTAACGCCATGGGCTTTTCGGGAGCGCCCGGATACGGTCCAAACGGTGCTTCGATGCTGCTCTCGATCGGTTCGCCGGGCCCTTTCCCGTTTTGGGCCACGACCTCGCTCGGGTTCCGTGCCCACTGCGTCTGTCCGGACTGCGCTGCGATGATCTCGATGTTTCCGGGAGTGGACGGCCCCGTCATTCCCTGAAAAATATGGTCGAAGAGGTCGAACGCGCTCGCGTATTTCCATAAGAAGGGAACCGTGTTGCAATCGTAGTGCCCCATCGACATGAGGCCGATAGCCTGCGCGTCCTC
>DATCBN010000104.1 GCA_036511855.1 Candidatus Eremiobacteraceae bacterium
ACGCTCAGTTGCTTGGCGCTCCGTGAGACCTCTATAATGCCGTTGCACAATAGCTATTCGCGAGCGACGTTGCTCGCTTCGCTCGGCGCAGTGTTGGGTAGCAAAGCGTTGGCGCAGGCCATGCCCACCGGGATGACAGAGACACACTCGCAGCGCCTGGGTTCGGTCATGTGGGAGAAGTGGATGTCCGAGCGCGGCATCGCCGCGACGCCACAAAGCGTGCGAGTCGAAAGATATCTTCAGCGCGTTTGCGATAAACTTGCGCCGCACGTGCCACAGCGGCTCGCGTCGTCGGCGTTGGAATCTTGGCGCTCGTGAACTCTGAGGATGCGCTGGCGATCGTCATCGGTCACGAAATGGCACACATCGAGAACGGAGACATCGACGCGGACTTGGTCCACATCGAGCAGACGAAGCACATATCGCCGGACCGGTTGGCCGGCCTCCCTGTGGATGCGGTCATGTTGGACCATACAAACATGCAAGAACTGGCGGCGGATCGAAAAGGACCCATCTTCGCCATGGCCCGGAGTACTGACGCTCGAGCTGTGGCTGAAGCAGATGCGCGCATTGATCGCAAGCAACCATTGGGAATATCTGCGTGATCGAAATCACCCGCTTGCGCTGCCCTAAGTAGGGACTTAGCGCGGACTTGGAGCATCAACTAGCTCGGTAAACCGCACGGGCAGGTGACCGAGTGGTTAATGGTAGCAGACTGTAAATCTGCCGCGCTCAGCGCTACGTAGGTTCGAATCCTACCCTGCCCACCAGTTCAACGCGCGCACAGTGGCAGGTCGCGCGCGCCGCTTCACTTAATTCATTATTGAGCGGGCGGGAGTAGCTCAATTGGTAGAGCGCTAGCCTTCCAAGCTGGATGTTGCGGGTTCGAGACCCGTCTCCCGCTCCAGCGAATTTCTGGTCAATGCGTCACTCGCGAAACTAAAAAGATGAAGGGCAAGCAACGCTTGCCCTTCTTTGCGAGACGCTCAAGAACCGCTCCTAGTGACAAGCACCCTGAGCGGATTGGAACGTGCCCTTAAACGAGTACAAGTGCTCCGTTCCGATCGATGGCGTGCGGAAGAACCACGAGAAGAACGCGAGCTCTTGCGGGTGATAGTGGAAGCCGTTGAACCATACATGGAACGGCGTGCCTGTTAAAGGATCGCCGACCTCGAGATTCCCCTGACAACCGCCAACTTGACCGACGTGACCCCAAGCAGGCGTACCGTTATTGATGAACGGATCGTTCGCCCATTCGCCCATCTCGTGAGTCCACGCATGGATGTCTGCGATTCCGGGGGCGCTGAAAATGCCGGCATCCGTGTAAGCTCCCGTGGCATAGGTCTGCGTGCCGCCGGTTCGGCCGAAGGCATTGTGGTAGCCGATGATGCAGCAACCGCCGGAAGTTTCGACGACGTTATACGCTGCGATGATCGGCAACTGATCGGTTTGCGCGAATTGGTTGATCAGGCCTCTCAGGATGTTGTCCCAACCACCGAAGCTGATCATGCCAAGGTTATGCTTCTGTCCAGCACAAGCACCCGTCTGCGTCGTGGAACCGGCCGGCGCGTCCACGTCGATTACGTTTACAGCTGCCGCGGGAGAAAGCAGCATGTGATAATTGGTGCCTTTGACGAGATTCCAGAATTCAGCCCGTTGGAATCCGTCGATGATCTGGGTATCGCCGACGTCGACGCCGTTGGATCCCAAGGGCACGTGGCGGAATAGCGGCGAGTTGAAGAATCGTTTTTCAACCGAGACTGTGTCATTGCAGCCGGGCTTCGTGGGATCGAGAACTGTGCCGTCCGGAAAATGCACGCGCAACATGATCGGCAGATACTTCACGGTCGTACTTTGCGGTCTTTTCGTCGGATCCGTTCCGACGATTTGGAAGGTGTACGTATGGCCGTCGAGCGGCGATGTGATCGAGTTCGTGAAAAACGGAACGGTCACATTAGCATCGGTGCCGAGAGTGGCAAAATTGACGCCGCGTGCAGGCAGCGTGACAAAGATCGGTATCATCTGGCTCTTCGAGTATATCTGTGCTGCAGATACGCACTGAGCGAACGATGAAATACAAACGAGCGTCATACAAAGTACGAGCGCGAGCTTCTTCAAATTGAACTCCTTTTGAGTGAAGTGAACCGCGGATGCGAGAGGACGAAGTTTTTTTCGTGTGCGGCGCGTAACCTTTGCATATTTTCAGCAAGACACATAAGATGATGCCCCGGGCCTAAGCCGATGGTCCTAATTTCGTCGAGACTCGAGCCGAGGCGCGGATCAAGATATTATCAGCGTTGCATGCCATGCCCCGAGCGCGGTATGCATTACGATGTGCAAGGACCGACCGGTATCTTTAAGTTCGGGACGTGCCATGCCGATGATATGAACTAGAAGCCTTTCGGCTGCAGCAGCTCCAGAGGGGCCGCGTTTTGCCCGACCACCGACTTACAAGTACATCGTTGCCTCCGTTCGCCACGCCGCCGCCTTCGAGTAGCATCGAGGACGAGCATTCGCTGTTGGTCGCCACGCTGGATGCGACAGCCGACGGGATTCTTGTCGTCGATAAATGCGGCAAGATCACCCGCTTCAACAAACGTTTCGTCCAACTTTGGCGCATACCGCAATCGATTCTCGACGATGGTAACGACGACGCCGCGATATCGTTCGTGTTAAGCCAACTGCGCGATCCCGACGCCTTCGTGGCAAAAGTCCGAGAACTGTACGGAAAGCCGAACGCCGAAAGCTTCGACGTCCTCGAATTTCTCGACGGTCGAGTGTTCGAACGCTTTTCCATTCCTCAGCAGGCAGGCGGCATCGCCGTTGGGCGCGTGTGGAGTTTCCGCGACGTCACCGACCGGACGATTGAAGAACGCGCTCGCGACGTGGCCGAAGCGCGCGCAAGCCGCCGCCTCGATCGCCTCGACTCGCTTTGGCGGTTGCAGACGATCGGTGATTTGCACCGCGCCGGACTCGTCCGCAGGATTTTGGCGGAAGGCAGACGAGCGCTGCAGATGGATTTCGCCGTCATCGTCGACGCGCAAGGCAATGCGACTGCCGACGGCAGCGGCGAATCGCTCGATCCGGATATACAGAAATTCGTCGGGTGTCTCGCGTCGCTGTGCGAATCCGAATCGTCGACGCGCGGGACCATCGTCATCGATGCGAACACCAGCGAACAATCGCCTTATTCAGCGAAGCTCAAAGAGTGCGGGCTCCTCAGCGCGCTCGCGACGCCGCTGCGACCGAGCGGAACGTCACAGACTCTCGCTTTCGGGAGCCGCCACTCGCAAGCGGAACCGTCGACGCACGAGGACCTCGAGTATATCGAATTGTTGGCGTCGTATCTGGCGCGAGTGTTGAGCGATCTCGATCAGCGCAGTCAGATCGCGTATCTCGCATATCATGACTCGCTCACCGGCCTCGAGAATCGGGCGCGATTCCTCGAGCGTCTCACCGAAGCGATGGCAACGGCGAATCGGTCCGGCCGGCGTTTGGGCGTTCTCTACATCGATCTCGACCGCTTCAAAGACGTCAACGATTCGCTCGGACACGCGACCGGCGACCGAGTGCTGCTCGAGGCCGCGCGTCGTCTACGGACCATGATCAGGCAAGGCGATGCGTGTTCACGTTTTGGCGGCGACGAGTTCGCGCTGCTCGTTCCCGAAGTCGATTCGATCGCCGACTTGGAGGTGCTTGCGACGCGGATCGGTCAAGTGCTGGCGCTCCCCTATCCTGTCGACGACAGCGATATCCACTTGTCGGCGAGCACCGGCATCGTAGTGTATCCCGGCGACGGCGACGCGCCCGATATGCTCCTTCGGCACGCGGATGCCGCGATGTATCGCGCGAAAGAAGACGGTCGAAACCGCCACTTCTTTTTCAGCAGCGAGATCGCTGCGCGCCTGCAGAGCCGGCGCGAGATTCAGACCGGCGTCCGTGATGCGATGGAGAACGGCGCGCTCGAGCTCTACTACCAACCGATCGTCGAGCTATCGACCGGCCGCACGTGCACGGCAGAGACCTTGTTGCGCTGGCATCGGCCCGGACACGGCGTCGTCGCGGCCGCGCACTTCATCGCAGAGGTGGAAGAGTCGGGACTCATGCTGGCCGTCGGCGAATGGGTCATCCGAAGTGCGATCGAGCAGGTCGGCAAATGGGCCCGTAACGGCCTCGATGTCCGCGTCGCCATCAATATATCAGCGCTGCAACTGCACGAACCAGGATTGATCTCGATTCTTCAGAGCGCGCTCGAGGATCAACACGTCGATCCGTCGCGCGTCGCACTCGAGGTCACCGAAACGGCCGCCCTGCGCAATGCCGACGCCGCTGAAGAGGTGCTCCAAGAATGCCGTTCGATGGGCATCGTGGTAGCGCTCGACGATTTCGGCACGCAGTATGCGTCGTTGTCGTACCTCAAGAAATTGACCGTCGACGTGATCAAGATCGACAAATCGTTTGTCGCCGGCTTGCCGCATTCGGTCGAGGACGCGGCGATCGTGAGATCCGTGCTCTCACTAGGCCGCTCGCTGGGTCGCACGATTATCGCCGAAGGGGTCGAGCGTCCGGAGCAGGCGGAATGGCTGGCCGCTGAAGGCTGCGGGTTCGCGCAAGGCTACTGGCTGGGCTTACCGATGCCGGTGCTCGAGTTCGAAGCATGGCACATGTCTCGCAACGCGATGCACTCATCGCTTCCCAGCGGCTGAGACTGGGGTGGGGTTGCACCGGCACCTTGATTTGGGCTACTATTAGGGGCGGCTCGTAGGGGCCAAACACGCCCTTGTAGCTCAGTGGTAGAGCGCGTCCTTGGTAAGGACGAGGCCGCGGGTTCAATCCCCGCCGAGGGCTTGCACGATTGCGCGCGCCCGTAGCTCAACTGGATAGAGCAATGGACTCCTAAGCCGTAGGTTGGAGGTTCGAATCCTCTCGGGCGCGAACCGATTTTCTTTGCCGCCCCGGTATCCGGGGTGTGCGTAAGCACGGCCGGACGACACCGGCTCACACGTCGGGACGCGGACACAAAACTACCTATCGAGGGAGAGAATGGCCAAGCAGAAATTCGAGCGTTCGAAGCCTCACGTGAACATCGGGACGATTGGTCACGTGGACCACGGCAAGACAACGCTGACGGCGGCGATCACCAAGGTGTTGGCCGCGTCGGGGACTGGGACCAAGGCGCTGATCGTCGATCAGATCGACAACGCGCCTGAGGAGAAAGAGCGCGGGATCACGATCTCGCTGTACCACGCGGAGTACGAGACC
>DATCBN010000105.1 GCA_036511855.1 Candidatus Eremiobacteraceae bacterium
ACGGCGAACGGCTCGTCGAACAGAGCCTGATCGAGTGGGCCGTCCCGATAGCCGCCTCCGTAATCGGCGGCATCCGGTGGCGGGTTTGCGATCTCCGATAAAGTTGAAGCAGCCGCAGGCGTGACCGACAACCAGCGCAGCGCGTGGCTTCGCGCATCGGCATAGACCAGGTGGCCGTCGGGATATGCGGCGATGCCCATCGGCACCCCCATCGCTTCAGGGACCAGCGCATTCGAATTGAGAATTCCGCGCATGCCGTACAGAAGTTCGTCCGCCCCGCCGTTTGGAGTCACGGCTTGTCGCAGCATGACGTTTCCGGCGTAGTCAAAAACGATGAGCTCGCTGGCGGTTCCGACAATCATGTTCTCGTTTTTCGACCCGTTGAACGCGATTGCGAGCATGCGCTTGTCGCCTTGTATCGGCAGCGCTAACGTCGTCACAATTCCACCGCTGATCTTTCGCACACCGATCGGATCGTCGGCGATGAATAGATCTCCGGCAGCATTAAAAGCAAGCGCGCGCGGCCGGATGAACGATGCCGCCGCCAGCGCGCCGTCCGCGCCGGCCGTATTGTTGGGAGCGCCGGCGTACGTGGAGACTGTGCCGTTCTTGATGGTCCGGATGCAATGGTTGAGCGTGTCGGCCACGTATATCGTGCCGTCCGGCCCCACGGCAACGCCCGAGGGCCGATTAAAACGCGACTGCAGCGCCGCCCCGTCCTTGTAGCCGCCGGCAACCCACATCGAATTGAACTCGGGCACGCCCGAGCCGCCGATTGTGCTGACCTCGCCGTTCGGCGAGATCTCCCGAATCCGTTGCGCGGCGGCATCTGCCACAAAGATATCGCCGTGCGCATCCACGGCGATGCCTATAGGTTTCATGAACTGGGCAGTTTGTGCATCTCCGTCTCTTGTTCCGGACGTTCCGGCGCCGGCTATGGTCGAGACTGTATAACCGGGCGCGAGCACCGCGGCCGCGCTCGTACCGGAGGGCGCTAACCCGAAAGCCCCGGTCATCGCCGCGAGGGCCAACACGCGCACCGTCAGATTTCCGCGGTCGTTCATTTCGTTCGCCAAAAATGCATCCGCGTGAATGCCTTCACGATGGAATCCGCGGCAAGAACGCGCCCATTTTCCGAAAAATGGGCGTTCGTGGTGCCGAAAAGCGGTACACGATCGGCATCCTGCTCGGCTGCCATGAAACTTGGAAAGAGATCGATGGACAACACGCCGGAGTGGGAGACGACCCCGCTCATATCTTTCTCGAACGTGTCGCCGCTCGGGGGCCCATACACTAAGAACAACCAGTCCTGAAATCCGGTGACCTCGGCGGAGACCGAAACTTCGAGCGATGAAAGGTGCGCCGCGGTGGGGTTGACGACCACCACGAGCGGAATCCCGGCCTTCTTCAATTCGGTGTTCATCTCGACGATGAAACGTCGAGTCGGCGAAGTCCACGTCCGCGCATACGCCTTGAAATCGTACGTCGCCGAATGAGGGGGCGGAAATGATTCGCCGATATTGGTCGCGTTCAATTGGAGAATCACGGCGTCGACGACGCCCAGCGAAAGAATGTTATTGATATAGTCTCTGAAACCGTCGAGACCCCTAACCGGTGAAATCGATATGAGCTTGGGCTCTTTCGGAAAGCCAAGCGCGCGCCAATTGGTACGGAGTTTAGCTTCGATGAGGCCGGGAATGGAATCGCTCCAGCGCGTGTTGTAGAACGCGTACGAATTGCCGAGGTAGGCGATGCGATAGTATCGATCGCTCACGCCGGGAAACGGGTCTTCACCGGCGACGATTTCTCCGCTTCCGGAAGCGTCGGTCTTAGCAAGCGCCGGCACTGGTGACTCGGCGCTCTGAACGGCACCGCGTGAAGGCGCGACCATTCGAATTCTACGATTGCCCATATCGGCGACGGCGACACTGCCATCCGGCATTTTCGCGAGGCCCATCGGCGCGTCGAACAACGCATCGCGGAACGGTCCGTCGCGATACCCGCCTCCAAAGTCCGCGGCATCGGGTATGAGTCTCGGAGTCCATTGCGTCACGGGCTCCGTGAAGTCGCCGAGCATGCGCAGCGCGTGGCTGCGGGCATCCGCGATAAAGAGACGGCCGTCCGGCAACGTCGCGATTCCGAAAGCCGGCCCGGTTCCTTGTGACTGATCGACTGTCGCGGGCTCGAGCTCGCCGCGCATTCCGTACAGCGTATCGCCGCCGGAAACCGGTTGCCGGGAAACCGCCTTAAGATCGCGGTCAAAGGCGACGATCTCAACGGCGGTGCCCACGTACATCGTTTCGTCATTCGCCGGGCCGGAAAATGCGATGGAGAGGAAGCTCTTGTCGGCGCTATTCGGCGGAAGCGTCAACGTCGAAACGATTCCGTCGCTGATCTTGCGAATGCCGATCGGGAAATCGGCCACGAAAAGATCACCGCTCGCGTCGAATGCAAGCGCCCGCGGTCGCACGAACGTGGCCTTTGCGATGGGGCCGTCGGCCGCTGAAATATCGTCAGGCGTGCCGGAGAATGTGGAAACGATTCCGTTTTTGATCAGGCGGATGCAATGGTTAAGGGTATCCGCGACGTAGACGCTGCCGTCAGGCGAAACCGCAACACCGGATGGGCGGTTGAAGCGGGCTTGTAGAGCACCTCCGTCCTTGTATCCGCCGCTCACCCACATGTCGTTGTACTGCGGCGCACCCGATCCGGCAAGCGTCCGAACGTCGCCGGCAGGCGAAATCAGCCGGATCCGTTGGGCGGCAGCGTCGGCGACGTACAGATTGCCGTGCGCGTCGGCGGTGATGCCGATCGGCTTCATGAACTGTGCGGTGGCGGCGTCGCCGTCACGTACGCCCGAAAGCCCGGAGCCGGCGATGGTGGTGACGGTGAACGCCGGCTCGGTCGACGCGTCGACCATCGAGACATACCACGCCAAACAAATCGCGATCAATACGATCGGGATTTTATTCACTGCGGCGGTGGGAGTTTTCCGGTGATCGCCACTTTGAGGTTGTGAGGGATCGTTCCATTCGCGATCTCCTCGTTCCACACGGCTCCGAACTTGATGATCGCGTCGCGCGCCGCCGTCAATGTCGCGAGGTTTTCGACGCCGTTGAACGTCAATGTTCCGTATACGGGGCTCACTGCACCCGAGCGAGTGTAGACGACGCGCAAGATCAGCGTCTTCGAGTGCGAGGATACTGCCTTGTCTCGCAAAACGCTTACGGCAGTGCCTTCTAAGGTGCGCAGGCCGGCGTCGCCGACGTTTTTATCGTCGACTAGTTTTGCCACGTAGGGCGACGCTTCCCAAAGGTAGGTGGATTGGACGCCGCTGCGGGCCAGAATAACGGGTCCGGCAACAGGTCTGACGGGGTCCGCAAAAGCGGTGCCAATGCTTGACATCAGCAAGAACACCGCACAAAGGAGCGTAGCCTTAGGCATCCTGGGCGTGATCCTCAACGAAAATTGCGGCATGAACACTGAACGTAGCTCCGTTCTTCCCGGTTGCCGGTCTACCATCTAACCCCCGGCAAAGGCGCGCTCGATCACGGTAGCCGCATTTGCGAACGTGGCTGCGGCGAACAGCACCCAACCCAAAAAGACAAAAGCGAAGGTGAGCACGGTCGAGGCTGCCGGCACCAAGCGGCCAGGCTTGGAGAGCCAATCGACGCTTGGGACGACGCGCATCGACCACACGCGATGGGCAGCCAATCCGCCCCCGTGCCAAAGTCCCCATACCACGAACGTCCAGGCCGCGCCGTGCCACAGCCCGGCGATCGCCATAGCGATGAAGAGATTCAGCGCGGTCACAAGCGGCGGCCGCCGGCTTCCGCCCAACGGGATGAACACGTAGTCTCGAATCCATGACGAGAGCGACATGTGCCAGCGCCGCCAAAATACCGAGATGTTTTGCGCCCAATAGGGACGCGAAAAATTCTCCGGGATGCGAATGCCGAGCAAGCCGGCTGTGCCGATCGCGATGTCAGAGTAGCCGCTAAAATCGAAATAGATCTTCGCGCCGTAGGCGAAAATGGCCACGATGTAGTCGAGCCGGCCGAACGGTTCGCCGTTGGGCGTCAGAATCGGTTGCGCGAGCAGCGTCATCGAATCGGCGATGACCACTTTCTTCGTGAGGCCGAGCAGAACGCGATAGATGTTGAGTGCAAACGTCTCGTTGGGGGGTGCCACGATGTGGGACACTTGCGGCGCAAAACTCTGGTATCTTTTGATCGGTCCCGCTACGAGCGTGGGAAAGAACATCGTGAATGTCGCGAAGTCCAAAGGATCCAGCCGCTCGATCTTACCCAGATAAACATCGACGAGGACGTGCACGAATTCAAACGTGAAAAACGAGATCGCGAGCGGCACGATGAGATGCGGGAGCGGAAGCACGTCGTGGCGCAAGACTTCGTCGATCGTCAGCGCGAAGAACTTGGAATACTTGAAGAACGCCAATACACCGACGATCGCGGCCACTCCCAAGATCATCCAGAATTTCTTCGCCGGCGAGCCTTGTTTCGCTCGCAACATCATGATCGCGATGCCGTACGTCGTGATGCCAAGCGCCAGGATCAATAGCAGATACGCAGGCACCGAAGACGCGTAAAAGACGCACCCGGCAACCACGATGTAATAGGGTTTGAATCGCTGCGGCACGGCGAGCCAGTAGATGACGAGCACGACAACGGCAAAAACGGCGAAGGTCCACGTATTGAAAATCACAGCCGTAGGTCCTTGCGCAAGAGGGCACTCAGATGTTCGTTGCCGGCTACGGTCAGGTGGTCGTTGTCGAAAAACTCGTCCGGCCTAAACGCACGGTCATAATTGAGCACGCGCGCGCCATGTTCGCGCAAGAGTGCGCTTACGTAGGCAAGCTGGTCGCCATAGTCCGGCGTGTCTATGTAGTCGTGCAGCAGGCCGTGATTCGTTGGCGTCAGGATCGCGATCGTCGGAATATGCTCTGCTTGCAAGAGCGACACGGACTTCTTCAAGAAAATGACTTCGACGTTCGTGCCGCTTAGCGGCGAGAGATCGTAGGTCCCCATGAACTTGTCGGGACTGGGAACGTGAGCTGCGCCGGCGCGGGCCGTCTCACCCGACAAGGATTCGATCTGGTCGCGGAGCGCGGTGACTGCGTCCGGGGTTCCGAATAGCTGTTCGCGGATGTCCGCGCGCATGCCGTAGAGCGCCCAGAACGATCCGAGTGTCGCGTCGGCACGCGCGTCAAAGGTCGCGTGTCGTGTGGGCTTGAGCAGGCTGCGTTCCTCCGGGCGCAGCTGCTGCCAGACGAGTTGCTCGAGTCCAGGATAGAGCGTTTGGTACGCGCTATCCGCGGCGTTGAACTCCTTGAGATTGACGTTGAATAGAACCGCTTTGGGCCGGATGCCGTCCGCTTGCATGAGACGGAGCAATGCGTAAAGATTCGCCGGGCTGCCGCCTTCAAAGCTTAAGTTTTCGAATTGCACCGACGAGCTGCTCAGCCGCGCGATCGCGGCTTCTTGCGGTTTGACCCGGTAGCCCCAGAGCGCGGAATCGCCGATAACCACAATTTTATCCGAAAGATGATCTTCGCGGATCGCACGCTGTAGATAGGCCGCCGAAAAATTTTCGTTCAGCCGCGGCGTGTGCGGAAAAGTCCACCGCACCACGACGTCGGCGACGATGAGCGTCACGAACATCGCCGCGACTGTTTGGGCAACGAGGACCATGAAGCGCATTAAAAGTCAGTGTAGATGAATCGTGAGTCCGTCGACGGCCCCGCTATGATCATCACTATCGCGAGAAATGCGCAGATGATGCCCAAAACAACCGGGTTGGTGAGTGAATGTCCGAGGACCGCGTAGACGGGATCGGTGGCCAAAATCTCGTTTGGCGCGCGCGAATCGGGAACGTCGATATAGCGATCATCCATTCAAATCGTATTTATCCTAGCGGTTCCTGCGCCCTTTACGCCGGAGCGAACGGCAGCGGCCGCGCCTCGCGGTAGACGGCGAGTGTGAACTCCCACGGGTAATAGGCGTGGCGGACTTCGGCGAAACGAGAAAGTTCGGTGAGCGCGAAGTGCAACGTGCGCGCCGGGTCCTGGTGATAGGCGATCTCGCGTTTCCAATCCACGTGGCTGCTGAGGAAGTTCGCGGCTATGCCTCGCTTCGCCGACGCATACATCGCTTTAAGAACCGACCGGACGACCGTCTCCCACGCCTCGTCGGTGTGCTGCATGCGCAGATTGAAGATTCCGGATTCCACGACGTAGTCCGCCAGCGGCGGCGGATCCTTGACGATATCGCGGTGCTCGACCATGAGGGCCGGATCGCGCTGCAACGCCCGCTCGATCATCTTCGGGTTGATGTCGGCGCCGCTGTACGACGCGTTTGGGAAATGTTCCCGAAGAAAATCGCGTAGATGGCCGAGGCCGCACCCCACTTCGTACACGGTGAACGGTCCGCGTTCGTGGTCGAACGCTTGCGCGATCGATGCGAAACGGAACTGCTGAAACGCTTCGTCACGCCACGAGACGGCTTTCGCCGAAAAGCCGTGGTTATCGAGCAGTGCGTTGTAAAACTCGTTGAGCGCACTGTAATCGTCCGCGCCTGACGGCGGGCCCCCTGCGTGCGGGTTCACAGATAGCCGAGCGCTTCGAGCCGCTGGCGCACGATTTCTTCCTCTTCAGGCGAGTACGGCGACTCCACATCGGGCTCGTGATGGTCCGCTTCCGCCGGCGCGATGTTCGCGTGAACCGGCGCGCGGTTCACGCCGTCGACGTCGCTTGGAATGTCCACGCCGAGCAGTGCATAGATCGTGGGCGCCAGATCTTCGATGCCGAGATCGCCTTGCGCGCGGAACGACGAGATCCACACGCCGTCGCGCCAATGCCCGCCGAATGACCCGTGGTGCACGGCGCCATGCTCGAGCTCGAAGCCGCCGGCGACCGCTTTGCGCTTACCCACGTAGTTGACGGTGCCCGGCACCGTCTCGACGATCAGTTCCGGGAACTCGTGCACGTAGCGACCGTGGAAAAGTTCTTCGCGGCGCCACACCTGCGAGATGAGCCGTTCACCGCCGGCCGGATCGCGCGCCTCGAGCAGCTTCGCGCGGATCTCGTCGGCGAGTGCCCACGCATCGCGGACGGCCACCGCGCCGGATGAATACGTCCCTTTCGCATTGATGCGTACACCCGCGTACGCGCCGACGGCGTCGCGGCAGAACGCCTTGGTCTGGTCCCATTCCACCACACCGCTCTCGATGTCGACGATGTCGATGCCGGGCATCCCTCCGGCGTCACCGCTGCGGAAGAACCGGTCGCGAAGTTTGAGGTAGCCCTCTTCTTCGAGCCATTGCATGACGGAGAACGAGCGCGCGAACGGACCGAAGCCGTGATCCGAACAGACGATGACCGAGCACTCGCCGATGCTCTCGAGCAGTTCGCCAAACAGCCCGTCGGCGCGTTCGAGCAAGCGCTGCGTAAGGTCGTTGCCCGCGCCGAGCCGGTGCCCGAGCGTGTCGACAAAACCGAGATACAGCATGCAGCAGTCCCAAGGTTCGGCCGCGCACATCGCGGCCGTGAGCCGGAAACGTGCGTCCAACGCGTGGCGCAACCGCGTTTCTTCAGCCGTGAATTCGTCTTCTACGGCGTAGCCGAATTCGTGAAGCCGGCCGGCCCATGCGGCAGCGTTGCAACGCGGCATGCCGGGCGGCACATCCCATCCGGCCACGGCGAGATATCCGTCGCGCGGCTCGACTGGGAACGTCATGGGGCAACCGATGCTGATGAAGAGCTTGCCGGCGTCCGGGAGCCGGTGCTGCACTCCCTTATCGCCGATGTCGCTCGCGTTGACGATGCGCGTTTTGTAGTCGACGGTGGGCCGCTCGAATGTGAGCACGCCGGTCTTACCGGGGTTCATGCCGGTGTATGCGGCGGTCCAGGCCGCGGGTGTGATGGGCAAGGGCGTGGATCGCAACGGCAGCTTCGCGCCGTGCTCCGCGATGCGCGCCAAGTTGGGCATGCCGCCCGCGCGCAGCGCTTTGCCGACGGTGTTCTCATCGGCGCCGTCGAGGCCGAGCACGAAGACGCGTTGACGCATGTCGTCGCGAGTTGGGCGAGCGATGCTCGCCCTCCTACAGGAACCGATGACGGGACGTTAGACGTTGATGACTTCGGACTCGCGCTCGCCGACGTAGAGCTCCACGTCTTCGGGGTCGACGGCGTTGCGCATCGCGGCCTCGCCCACCGCATCGTAGTAGCGCGTTATCTGCAGCCGATAGAAGATCGCGAGAGTGTCGACGAAGACGTCCCAGACATCCGACGTGCCCACGCGGCCGAACGTGCCGCGTTTGAAGCGAAGGATCACCGGCACGTCGACGATGCGATAGCCGAGATGATTGGCGTTGACCAGCACTTCGACGTCGAATGCGAAGCGTTTTGCCAACACGCGCGGGAACACGCGCGCGAGCACCGCCGTGCGAAATGCCTTGAGGCCGGTCTGCGTGTCGCGCAACGGCAAGCCGAAGAGCAGCTTTACGAGAAACGAATATCCCGAGCTCCAGGCCTTGCGGATGAACGGATAGTTCACGTCGGACCGCGGATGCCACTTGCTGCCCACGACCACGTCGGCTTCGCCCGCGTCGATGGGTTCGATGAGGCGCGGAATCTGCGCCGGATGAAGGTCCATGTCGGCGTCGAGAAATACGACGATATCGCCCGTGCAGTAACGGAAGCCGCACATGAGCGCGTTCCCTTTGCCGGCGTTGCGATGGTAACGGACCACTTTTACGTTGTCCGTATTCTCCGTCAGCGCGCGCGAGGCGGAGTGATACGTGTTGTCGGGACTCCCGTCGTCGACCAGGATGACCTCGTAAGGCCGGCCGAGCGACTCCATCGTGGCAACGGTCTCGCGCAGGTTGTCGAGGATGTGCACCGCTTCATTGTATGCGGGCATGACAACCGAGATCTTACTGCTCAATACGTGTTCTCCGTCCCGCAACATGTTTCGGCGCGAGAGCCTTGTCACCTATCCGAAATCCGCCGGCGACGCTTGCTCGTTCCCCTAAACGCTCGTATCATCTGCAAACCGGCGAAAAGATCAGCTTGTCGCAGTCGCTTCGTTAGCGAGCATCTCTGCGTTGCCGACCGGCGCTCCGCCGAGACGCGCCGAAGCTTCGGCCATTTCGAGGATGCGCACGACGCGGCGCCCCATTCGGTGATCGGCCGTCGGTTCTTTGCCCTGCGTGAGACAAGCCACGATTTCCGCCGCCTCGACCGCGAGCGCTTCGTCGTTCGGCAGATACGGCGCGTGCATGTCGCCGACGCGATATTGGATCAGCGCGTTGTGCAGGCGCTCGGTCTCACCTTCGGCCAGCGTCACGCCGCGGTCATAGATGCGCACTTTCTCCGCCGGGTCCGTCTCGTCGTAGACCACCATGCGCTTCGTGCCGCACAGCACTACTTGGCGCACCTTGACAGGCGCAAGCCAATTCATGCTCACGTGTGCGATGAAATTATTCGGGTAACGAAGAGTCATGTAGGCGATGTTCGGGTGGTGGCCGTCGAAATGAGTGGCTTCGGTGCAGCTCACGGAATGCGGCATCTCTCCGCCGAGTATGAAATCGAGGATGGAGAGATCGTGCGGCGCGAGGTCCCACGTGACCGAACCGTCTTGCGAGAACAATCCCAGATTGATGCGCACCGAATCGTAGTAGAGCAGCGTGCCGAGATTGCCGCCGGCGGCCTCCGCCGCCATGCGCCGCACTTGAGGTGTGAAGACGAACGTGTGGTCCACGAAGATGCGCACGCCTTGGCGCGCAGCTCGTTCGATCAAGTCATCGCATTCGGCGACGCTGCGGCACATCGGCTTTTCCACGAGCACGTGCTTGCCGGCGTCGATCGCTGCCTTGGCCATCGGATAATGCATGGCCGCCGGGACCGAGAGCGCGACGAGGTCCGCCGCCGATGCGATCACGTCGCGGTATTCCGTGGTGACGGCCGCGGCCGGCCACGCCTTGCGCGCGGCTTCAAGCCGCTTTGCGCTGACATCGCAGATGACGTCCACCGCGGCGCCGTCGATGGCCGCGAAATTGCGGACGAGATTCGGGCCCCAGTAACCGTAGCCCACGACGGCGACGCGTATCACGCAGTTCTCCTTGCCGCTTCTCTGCGTAGCACAGCCTCAGCGGCGTCGACGGTGGCATCCCACGTCAGTGTGCGCGCGAATGTCTGTGCCGCCGCGCTGAGCGTTTGATAACGGACCGGATCCGCGACGAGTTCCGCGATTGCCGCCGCCAAAGCGGCGGGCGACGGCGCGCAACGGATGCCGGTGATACCATCGAGGACCGAGTCGCGCGTTCCGGGGATATCGTACACGACCGCCGGTGTCCCCGCTAGGTTCGCCTCGCTCACGACGAGTCCCCAACCTTCGCGCGCCGACGTCATCACGATGGCGCGCGCAGTGCGCAGGATGCGCCGCTTTGTCTCCTCGCCGGCGTAGCCCTCCCACCGTATGCGCTCCGCCACGCCGAGCGATGCCGCCAATCGCTGCAGATCCGCTTTGACGCGCTCGTCCCCGCCGCCGACCACGATCAAGCGCATGCTCGCGAGAGGGCCGTTCGCGCCGGTTGCGAGCGCCTTGATCACGTGATCGATGCGTTTTGACGCCGTGATGCGGCCCACCATCGCGATGGCGTTTTCGCGCTGCGCTAGCGGAAGCGGCTCCTCAGCCGCGTATTGATCGATCGCCATCGGCATGATGTCGACTTCACCGCGAAGCCCGATGTGTTTGATGCTTCGCGCCGACGATTCCGAAATGGTCAATACAGGGCATCGCCGGTAGACCTGCAGATACGCCGGCTCGCACGCGTACCCAGCGATGGCGACGGGCCACGGCGCTTCGAAGAACCACACTTCGCGCGCCAGTTGACAGATCAGCGCCACCACCGGCTTTCGGGCGTAGAGCGGCGCGAAGAACGGCAACGTGTTGATCTCATCCACGACGACATCGAAATCGCCGAGCGCCTTGTATCGGTGCATGGCATGGAATCGCACGGTGGCGGCGTTGCCTTGGCGCACGATGCGCACGCCATCGAGTTCGACCTCGGGCTTGCCGCCGCGGAACGCGCCCGCAAACCACGTGGCGCGATGGCCGCGTTCGACGAGCCGGCGCGCGATGCCGTGCGTGAGGTATTCCGCGCCGCCGGCGCGCGGATGCGCGGGGTCGCGCCAATTCAGGAAGAGGACGTTCACTCCTTGGACGTCTCGCCCGCCGGTGTGGCGCTGCGATTGAAAAGCAGATCGAGCGCATTGCCGAGATTCTTGCATGCCTCGACCGCCGTGATCCACGCGAATGCGAATCCGATGACCGGATGAAATAGCCAAAGCGGCTCGCGGTCGCGCAGCGCGCGCCAAAGCGCAACGCCGGTGGGCGGCACGATGCTGATGGCGTAAAAGGGCCAGAGCGACCGGCGGCGCCGGCGATCGGGCGGCACGTAACGGTCCCGCCAGCGCAACGACGACGCAGGTTTGAAATTCTTCGCGATGCGCGGCTGGAACTTGGCGAGCAGATCGAAGAGCCCGGTCGTGGTGTAGTGGTCCACAAGCGGCTCGTCCACACAGGCCATCACCGCGCCGCTTGCGATCATATCGAACACGCAGCCGACGTCGTCTTCATAGCCGTCGGGCATGGAAAACGGCGCGCGGATGACCGCGCCTTGCGCGATCGCGAGCAGCGGCGGCCGCTCCGCTGGAAAGCGATAGAGCGCGAAGGCCGGCGTCTTGCGCAGCGGCGTGTAGACCTTGTGGAAGTCTCGAGAGTTGCATGCCGCGCCGTACATGAACTGATTGAACGGATCGGTAAAGCGGTTGAAATAGCGCGTGGTGAGCGCATAGTCGGGGCGGTCGTCGGTCACGTGCGCGAAGGCGAACCGCACGGTTGGGTCTGCGAACGGTTCGGCCATGCGGCGGCAAAACGAGGGCCGCAGCACGTTGTCGGCCGCCATCGCGCAGATCAAGTCGCCGCTCGCCTGCCGGAAAGCCGCCGGCATGCTGAAAATCGCGCGCTGCGGCGGATTCTCCGTGACGATAGCGCCGTATGACCGCGCCTTCTCGCGCGTGTCATCGATGGATCCTTGATCGGGAACAATGATCTCGATCCGTTCAGATGGATAATCTTGGGCGCGGATGGACGCAAGGCAGCGATCGATCCGCGCGCTTTCGTTGCGGACGGGAATCAAGAATGTGAACTTCGGAAGGTCGGCGCTCATCCAAGTGTACCTTCTCCGATCGACGAGCCGTTGCCCTTAGAGCTTATAGACGACGATCGAGCCGTCGTCGAACGCCTGGATCGGTGAATATTCGTTCGGAACCCGGGGCATGGGTTGGCGGGCGGTGCGCAAATCGCCGGGCAGCCACACCCATTGGGAGAGCGACGGGGTGACCAACGGGTCTGCGTATGCACGTTCTTCGATGATCACGACATGGACGCCGCGCGCGCGCAGTTGGGAAGCCACTCCGGGCGCTGCAAAATCGCCGAGCAATTCTCGCTCGCGATCCGACAGGTGCAGATCAGTCACGCGCGTGCCCGAAATCGTCTCGACGTAGGCGAGTTCCGCGCCGCGCGGGCTGGTAGCGTCCATCAGCGGATAGTATGCGATAGAACCGCCATTCGCGTTCTTTGCGGCCCACAACTCGGCAGCGATCGTGGGCGAGACGGCGACACGCGATGCGCCTGGCCCAAGCGGCAGTACCGAAACGATGATCGCCAATCCGACGAATGCCGCGCCGGCCGTGCGCCATACGCCCGACGGCTGCACGAAGAGCTTGTCGAGCGCGAGCGCGCCTAAGAGCGCGCAGAAGACGCTGATGCCGAGTCCGGCCTGGGCGATGCCGGCGAACCCCGGCGTGAGTGCGGCAAGCGCGGCCGCAAGGGTCGGCAGCGTGACCCCCGCCCACTGCGACGGCAACGCCGCATACAGCGACAGGGCGATCGAAAGCGCGGCTACTTTTCCTATCGGATAATTGGGCACGGCCGGGCGCAGAATCACGAATGCCAGCGCCGCGGCTATGAGCGCGATGCCGGGAGAGATGCACAGCGCGAGCACGACGCCGGCGTGGTGCTCGGCACCGGCAAACTGCGTGAGCATCGAAGCCGGCACTCCCGCCTCCCATGGCAGCGACCCGTCGCCGGCCAGACTGCGCACGGCGCCGGGCACTCCGAGGAGCGCACCCGACGCGGAAAATGCGTGCGCGACACGCTGCGGCGCAAGCGCGACGTATGCGAGCGCCGCGATCCCGGGCGGCGCCCAGTAGATCACGTGCCGGCGCAATCGAGCGCGCGTGTGCGAAAGCGAGATGCAGAATGCCGCGCCGATCGCGATCATCGCGATCGCTTCGACCGGCGCGAACACGGCAGCAACCAGAATGGCTGCGCCTGCGAGCGACATCGCAAGCCGATCCCGCTCGCCTTCTTCGATCATGCCCCAACAGAAGAGCGGAACAAGGAATGTGGGTGCGAGCCACAGGGAAAGCGGCCATTCTCTGGCCGGGCAAGCCGCCCAAAGCAATCCTGCGATCGCAGCTGCCGGCACGCTCGCGCCCAATCTGCGCGCCGTGATGAAGATAAGGATTCCGCCCGCGATGCCATCGATAGCCACGAGAGCTCCCCACCACGAGCCGAGGCCAGGGTGAGCGGCGAGCGCCACGAGCTGCCCGATGGCGTGCGATCCCCAGACCGAACCCGGCAACGCCGCGGCTAACGCGGTCAATGTGGCGAGACCGAAAGCGATCCCGGCCAATATCCGAAGGCCGCGCGCTGTAACCGCTTGCGCGACGATCGCGTCTACCGCCGTGGGCACAGTCTGCGCTTTGGCGTGCTCGGCCATGGTCAGATCTTGTAGAGAAGAGATGGCGACGGCAGCGCCGAGCAGCACGAGCGCGGCGAGCGCGAAGCCGACGCTGACCACGGTCGTCACGTCGTTGTCTGCCGATCGCACGATGCCGGCAAGCAGTGCATAGACGGCGCCGGCCGCAAGATACAGCGGCGGACGGCGCCAACGTCGCAACAGCAGCGCCGGCGCTGGGAGCAGCAACGCGACCATGCCTGCGATCGGCAGGGCTATGCTCTGAGCACGCGCGGAAACGAAGAGCAGCAGCGCGCCGGCGGCGACGACGACGATGAATGTGTTGCGCGCGAAGTTAGATACCCGCTTGGCGCTCGGCTTGATCATGATGGCCACCGTCGCAGCGCGACGATCACACCCGCCGCGAACAGCAGTGAAAGCAGCAGTCCCAGTTCGACGGCTGCCTGCGGCACGAACAGCGCGATGAGGTGTAGCCGGCCTGACGGCACCCACCAGCCATTGAGCATGTCGTTGACCGTGTAGTGATCGGCCGCTGCGATCGCATAGCCGCGGAGCCTAACGTAGTCGAGCAGCGCAAAGCCGCTGGGTTTGAACGCGCTCGGCACTGTCGCAAGCTGCCACCCGCGGTCGTAGGCGTCGGTGACGACGAGCAGCCCGCCGTGTGAGTCTAAGTCAGCCTCGTATTCCGTGGGCGTGATGGTCGCAAATCCCGTGAGGTCCGCGGTAGCAAAAGTCTTCGGTGTCCCCTGCGAGAGCATTGCCGCGTCGACTCGCCATGGCGGCATCGAATGTGAGGTAAGCGAGTGGACCCCCGCCGCCAGGTCGATAGACGGCGCGCTCGCAACGAACAGGCCGTCGCTATATGGCGCGAGCTGTTTGGTCGCTCTCACTTGCGATCCGTCAACCATCAAAGCCGGCTGTTGAAGAAATGTGGCCGGCGGCTGCGAGTGCGCGCTGCCCATGATGGCTTCGACACCGCCGACGGCGATGCGCGCCAATTGTCCGCTGTCCGTCGAAAGCCCGGGAAGCGGATCGAACGTGAGATAGATGAGCGACAGCCTCGCTCGTGGATTGCCGCGCAGCCGATAGTCCTTGACCTGCTGCAAGTCGATGCGGAATTGCGCCCATTCCGAGCTGTTGTCGGCGGCGATGTCGCCAAACTCTCTCGGTTCGCCAAGCTTGAGCGACGGAACTTCAAACGGCGACGGCTGCGCGGTCACCCAGCCCTTCGGTAGCGATTCTTGCGTCGTCGAATAGTCGGGTTTGCGACCCGGGAAGACGATGGCGCTGCCTTTGTTGCCGGGCAGAGTGAAGCCGAGCATCACGTGCGTTGCAAGCTGACGCGGAGTGGAGACCAGGAATTGCAAGTAGTGAGCGTCGGCCGGAGCGTCGATCGGAATGGTCACATGTGCGCGTTGAACGACGTAGCGCGCGGCGCTAGTGATCTTGACGATCGCGGTGCGCTGAACGCCGACCCTGCCGGCGCTGCTTTCGATCGTCACGGTACCGCCGGCCTCGCGAGTCACGACGCCTTTTAGCTGCGAACCGTCGACGAACGTGAAATCCGCTTCGTCACCGAGCAAACCATTCGACGGGTCGACGGCGCGCGGCGAATCGGCGAGTTGAAATGTCATCTGAAGCAGTTGTCTGGCGGGCGCCAACTGGAGCAGGCGCATCCCGGTCACGTTCACCCCGGCTCCCGGCCCGATCGTGGTCAAGTCGGCCGATGCCGCCACGCGCTCGGACACCTTCGGACCCACCCACCCGCTGCCGATCGCAAGATTAGCGCTGCCGAGATGCGCCACAAATCGCGCTCCGGGCCCGCCGGCGGATTCCACCCCAGGCGGCTTGACGATGGTCAAATACATTCCGGTCATCGCGTACGCAGCGGCCCCATCTCCCTCATCCTCTAAGCGGTGAATGTGTAGCCATGCTGGATCGTCGCGATGAAAATCGAGCCCGCGCTGAAACGCCGCAGCGAGCGCCTTGTCGACCGCCATTCGAACGTCGCCGAAGTAATGCGTATCGAATGGATTGAGATTTTCGAGATAGCGGAACTTCGCGCCGTCGGCCGTTCTTTCTAAAGTCACCTCAAGCTGCAAGATGACGGTGCTCGCCGGCGCAAGATAATCGATGTCGACGAACGGCTCTTCATCGAGCGGTATCTTGATGTGGTCGAAGATCGGATAGGCGGCGCGCTGCTCGACGTTGGTGGGCGCATCGGCCGTCGCGGAGAGCACCAGGCCGTCGTTCGAACCGATGGCGGAGACCTCGAGCGGCCTTTGATCGGCGACGGTCGCAAGCTCTTGTTGGTGCGATATCGAGAGATCGCCGCGCACGAGCAAGGTGACTTGGTTCCGCAGCGCTCCTAAGGTGTCGTCCAACCCAAGCGCGACCTGGATATTGTTGGCGCCGGGATGGAGCACCACGTCGTGCAGCACGATCGGCTGTCCGCCGCCGAGCAGCCAACCAATCGCACGCGGGGGCGCCGTGAACTCGGTGATCAAGCCATTGAGCGAGAGTTTGACGTGTACCGGGAATTGAGTCGCCGATGCGAATGCGGGCAGAAGCAAGTCGCCTCTTTCGGCCACGGGAATCGCGTTGGCCACGGTGATGCTTCCGGCAACGCCGTAGAATCCAAACCACGAACCGGCGCCGAGCCCTTTGTCGGTGTCGATCTCAACGCCGCCGGCATTCGGCACGATCGCTATCAAGCCGGGAGCGTTCGACGAGTACTGGAGAGTTGTATCGCTGATGTCGTTGAAGAAAACCGGCGCTTGCGACTCCGCAACAGGTCTGGGCACGGTGGCGTTTTGCCGGTAGTCCACGTGCATCGCATCGCCCGGCAGTTCGTTGGGCTCGTAGTACAGCATCCGTATGTCCGTTCGGGCCGGTGTTTGGGTCCCGAATGCGACGTTGAACAATTTCGGGTCGCGCCAGTCCTTGAAGTTCGTCGTCATCGCCGCGGCGGTCGCGGAGAAGCCGCGGTATGCGACCGAGGTGGCGTCGGCGAATGCCGAATACGCGTTGAGCTGTGCGACGACTCGCCCAAAATCGTCGGGGCTATAGTCGATTCGATTCACCAACTGCGCGCCGTCGACGATGTTGGGAATCTTCTCGAGCACATTTGGATCGGGGTTTTGGCCAGATAGCAGCAGCGCCGCCCGGTTCGACCAAAACGGCGTGAGCATCATCGCGTCGATGGATTCGCCGCTGCCGTTGAGCACCACAGGCGCGGGTGCGATGAACCCGCGTGTCGGCGTCCAGCCGCGCACCTCGAAGACATAGTGCCGCCCGATCACCCGATCGAAGCGCAGCCATTTTCTTGTTTTGAGGAAGTCGATGGCCTCATTGAACTCGGTGTACGTGAGACCCGGTTTGTACACGATGCGGTCGTCGTCGTACGGAACCACGACGTAGCGGATGTTCAGTTCGCGCATCAGATCCGGTATGAGCGGCGAGGAGTAGAACCAGAAGATGTTTATCCAGTCCGGATTGAAGTCGCGAAAGCCGTCGAAGCCGTTTCCGTTGGCCACTTGCTGCGCTTCTACATATGGATGGCGGAAATCGGGTCGCATCGGTTCGATGTCGCGCGGGAACACCAGCACGCGATAGAACTCGGACCCGCTGTCCAAGAAGTTCTCCAGTTGGACGACGTCCGCCGGCCGCGGCTCCGTTGTGAAGCTACGGTAGCGCGTCGGATTGAAGGCGTCGCGCATCAGCCACGAATATCCCACCGCCACCAGAATCAAGGCTGCGACGGACGCGCGCTGGGCTGTTGTGCGGCCGTAGCGTTTTCTCAACAACGCGACGAACGTAGACAGTCCAAGGGTGATCGCGATCGCATAGGCGACGCTGTGCAGCGACATCCACTTCGTGACATCGCGGAATAAAGACATGCCCGGCACGTGTTCGAAAATCCAGATGTTGATCGGGCCCAGCGGCGGGTTTGGCCCGGAGTCCAGCAATATGCACACGAACGCGGCGAACGCGATCGCCCGGGTGTACCGGCGTCGCCACGCAAGCGCGAGGCCGATGAACGCCAGCACCGGAAGCGCGTAGAACGACGGATCGACCGGGACCGCAAGGAATGGCGAATCGTCGGCCACCCAGTGATAGTAAGCGTTGAAGAGCGCAAGGCTATGGGTCACCGACATGTATGCCGACGTGGTCGTATAATCGAAGGTCGAGCCATATCCAGGGGGCGCCTGCGCAGGCGAGATTATCTGCGGCACGATCCAATAAAGGTTGAAACCGATCACCGCCGCCGCCGCGACGATGATTCCCGGCACCGCAAGCCGGAGACGCCGGAAAGAGCCGTCCTTGATCAATCGGTCGACGAGGATGATCGCGCACAGCACGAGTGCGATATACACGTACCGCAAGTCGTACGCCACCTGCACCACGAACAGCGCGGACAGCACGATGCCTTTGCGCGGAGTGGGCTTGTCGACGAATGCAAACGCGGCGATGGCGATGAACGGGATGATGGCCGCGGCCACGATCGACGGGATTCCGCCGCGCTCGACAAGCGCGACCGTCCATGTGCTCGCGATGAAGACGAACGAGCCCGCCGCCGAAGCGATCGGCGAACCGGTGAGCCTATAGCCGAATGCATAGGAGCCCCACACCGCGAGTATGAGATACGGCCAGAGATAGCAGATCCGCTCGGCGAGTTCCCAACTTCCTCCCATCTTTGCGATCAGTCCGCAAACCGCGAAGATGGGGAAGTACGTCATGTAGACTTCTTGATTTTCGCCGATCTGCTGGGCGCCGCTCCACGCGTGCGGCCACGGGAAAAACGACAGCAGTTCGTCGTGGCTCCGTCGGACCCAATCGCTGCCGATCACCAGTCCGCTGCTGAGCCACGCGTGGAAGAGCACGCATTCGAATATGATCGGAAGCAGGATCGGCCAGTGGCGGCTCAGCCCTCTGAATCTATCAAGCATCGATCAATCAATCGGTCCGATCTTCGGTCGCACAAACGCCATTGCGATTGCCGCGGCGATTGCGAAGAAAACGATGAACCAGAGCAGCGATATCGGCGGCGCGACGTAGCGTACGGCGAGAGTCCCCGGTCGATCGACGATCCAACCTTGGGCGAAGCCGTCGGCCGGATAGGGCGCAAGCACGAATCCGTCGACGGACGCTTGCCAGCCTCCGGACGAATGTTGGTGCAAAACGACGAGGCTCCCTTGCGGAGGCGCGGGCCCGCTGTAGTCCAGAGTGGAGCGGGCGCCATTGAAAGCGTGCGCGTCGGCGACACCGTAGCGTGAACGTGGCAAGCGGTCAAGCTTCACATCTTGCTGGATTGAGACGCCCGACCGGCCCAATTTCCATACGGCGACGGGCCCGCTGCGCATGAGTTCGCGCGTGCGCGCAGCCGTCATCCAAACAAATGCGCC
>DATCBN010000106.1 GCA_036511855.1 Candidatus Eremiobacteraceae bacterium
GTACTAGGGTGAGCAACGCTCACCCATCAGGACAAGCGACGCTTGCCCTAGTACTAGGGTGAGCAACGCTCGCCCATCAGGACAAGCGACGCTTGCCCTCCTAACAGCGGATCGCTTCGAAGGGCGCTGCGCAGGCGTTCGCGAAATCGGCGGTCCAGTGACCTCCTCGTACGCTTCGCCTTTTTCTTGGCGCTACGGCCGTCCGGCCATGCGCGAGTTATTCTCGGAAGAGACCAAGCGTAAGATGTGGCGGCGCCTCTGGTTGGCGCTCGCGCAAGCCCAAGCAAAGGCCGGACTCGTCACGCAAGCGGAGATCGATGATCTCCGCCGATTCGTCGATGCCGTCGACATCGACGCAGCCCACAAGATCGAAGCTGAGATCGGGCACGACCTCATGGCGGAAGTGCGCGTGTACGCCTCGCAGGCTGCGGTCGGCGGCGGGAAGATCCATTTAGGCGCCACGTCGATGGATGTCGAGGACAACGTCGAGACGGCGCGGCTGCGCACCGGACTCGCGCTCCTGGCAGGCAGCGTCCGTGAATTGCTCGCGCTTTTCGCGCAGCGCATCCTGGAGTTCGCCGATCTGCCGTGCATGGCGTACACGCACCTTCAGGCTGCCGAACCCACGACGCTTGGCTTGCGCATGAGCCTGTGGGCGCAAGACGTCCGCTTCGACTACGACGACTTGCGCCGGCTCGCGGTATGGCTGCCGGCAAAGGGCCTGCGCGGGGCCGTCGGAACGTCGGCCTCCTACGAAGTCCTACTCGCGGGCACCGGCGTCACGCCCGAACAGATCGAGCACGAGGTCCTTGCCGAACTTGGTTTGACCGCCGTCGACGTGACCGGCCAGACCTATCCGCGCAAACTGGACTTCACCGTGCTTTCCGCACTTGCCGGCCTCGCCGCATCGTGCGCAAAATTCGCCTTCGACATCCGCGTACTCGCGTCCAGCCCGTTCGGAGAGCTGGGTGAGCCGTTCGGCAAGAAGCAGGTCGGCTCGTCCGCGATGCCTTTCAAACGAAATCCAATCCTATGCGAGCGCATCTGCTCGCTTGCGCGGCTCGTGAGTGCAAACGCCCAGACTGCCTGGCAAAACGCCGCCGACAACCTTCTCGAACGCACGCTCGATGATTCCGCGAACCGGCGCACCGTGTTGCCGGAAGCGTTTCTTGCGGCCGATGAAATCGTGCAGCTCGCGCTGCGCGTGCTGCGAGGTCTTCGCGTCGACGAGCGCCGGATCGCGCAAAACCTGGCGGCGTTCGGCCCGTTCTCCGGCACCGAGGCGGTTCTGATGGCCGCTGCCAAACGCGGCGGCGATCGTCAAGTCCTCCACGAGTCGCTGCGCGACGCATCGATGAAGGCGTACGACGCATTGGCGCAAGGCCAACCAAATCCGCTCGAGTCGCTTTTGTCGAAAGACGCGCAGGTCGCGCGATACGTCAACCCGGAAGAACTCGCCGCACTGATGGACCCACGCGCACACACCGGATCGGCGTCCCGGCGCGCGCGTGCGTTCGCGCAATCGCTGCGTGACCTGGAGAACGTATGAACAAAGGGGCGGAAGTCGGCCGCGGCAAGACCAAAGTGCTTTTCGAGCATCCGGATCGACCCGATGCGCTTGTGGTGGTTCAACAAGACCAAATTTCGGCCGGAGACGGCGCGAAGCGCCACGTCATCGAAGGCAAAGGCCGCCTCGCCGCCATCACCACGGCGCGGATCTACCGCTTGCTCAACGCCTGCGCCATCCCCACTCACTTCCTCGGCGGCGGGGAAGATGAAGACCTCAATGAGGTGCTGGTGCGCCGCTGCGACATGATTCCTATCGAGGTCGTGGTGCGCGGCGTCGCCGCCGGCTCCTACCTCAAGAGAAATCCGGGCGTCAAAGCAGGCGCCGTGCTCGCGCCGCGCCTGGTCGAGTACTTCTTCAAAGACGACGCCAACCACGATCCGCAGTTCACAGCCGAGCAGATCATCGACGCCGGCATCGCCACCACAGCCGAACTCGCGCAGATGACCGATCTCGCTCGCCTCGTCTTCGACGTGCTCGCACACGCTTGGCGCCGCCAAGATGTGCTGCTCGCAGATCTGAAAGTGGAATTTGGCCGCGCCACCACCGACGACGGCGCTGTGGAGATCCTGTTGGCCGACGTCATCGACAACGACTCGTGGCGGATCTGGCCGGGCGGCGACCAATCGCGGATGCTCGACAAACAGATCTACCGGAACATGGCGGCTCCGACGTCCGACGACCTCGGCGTCGTGAAGTCTAAGTACGAAGCGGTCGCCGAGATGGTCGGCACGTTTCAAAAGAGCACCGGCGGCTTCGTCGGCATCATCATGGGATCCGCATCCGATTCCGCGCACGCCGAACGCGTCGCTAAGGCGCTCGCCAATCTAGGCGTGCCCTCGCGCAAGCACGTGGCATCCGCGCACAAGACGCCCACCTTTGCATTGCAGCGCGTGCAGCAGCTCGACAATATGCTCGGCCGAGTGGTCTATGTCACGATAGCCGGCCGAAGCAACGCGCTGTCCGCATTCGTCGACGCCGCCACGGCAAACCCAGTCATCGCATGCCCGCCGGTCGGCACTTCGTTCGGCGGCATGGACATTCTGTCGAGCCTGCATCTCCCGTCGGGCATCGGCAGCGTCCTCGTGCTCGAGCCGGAGAATGCCGCGCTCGCGGCGGCGAAGATCCTCGCCGTCGACGACACCGTCCTCTACGGCCGCGTGCTCGTCACGCAGTGGCGCAACCGCCTGCAGGTCATGGAGGGCGATGCGCGCCTCAACGCGCCCTCCGGTTCCAACGGCAAGGCGTAAGCTCGTGAGCGAGCGCGCATTGACGTTCGCATCGGAATCCCTATCGTGCGAAGGATCGGACGCCGATCTCGAGCGGCTCGCGCGCCGCGAATCTCTAGCGCTCACGCCGCGCGAGCTCAGGCAAATCCGCGAGCGCATCGGACGGGATCCATCGCGCGCGGAAGCGCATGCGTTTTCGATCCAGTGGAGCGAGCATTGTTCATACAAGAGCAGCCGCGCGCTCCTTCGTAAACTGCCCACGAAGAGCCGCGACGTCATCGTTCCGGTCGGGGAAGACGCCGGCATCCTGCGCGCCGGCGACGTGAACGGCGTGGAGTACGGCGTCGTGGTCGCGCACGAAAGCCACAATCATCCGTCCCAAGTGGTTCCGTTCGAAGGAGCCGCCACTGGAATCGGCGGCATTATTCGAGACGTCCTCTGCATGGGCGCCGAAGTCGTAGCAAGCGCCGATCCCCTGCGATTCGGGCCACCCGACCCCGGCTCGCACGCCGCGTACGTGGCAGCCGGCGCGGTGGACGGCATCGCAGGCTACGGCAACGCGGTGGGCGTGCCGAACATCGCGGGCGATGTCTACTTCCACGAATCGTTCACCGATAATTGCCTCGTCAATGTCGTCGCGCTGGGTCTCGTGCGGACGGACCGCATTTTGCACAGCCGCGTTCCGCCCGGAGGCGCCGACTACGATCTTGTGCTCGTCGGCAAAGCCACCGACGGGTCCGGTTTCGGCGGCGCCGCGTTCGCGTCCGTCGTGCTCGACGCGGCAGAGGCGCAGTCGAACAAGAGCGCCGTGCAAGTCCCCGATCCATTTCTCAAGAACGTCATCATGCGCGCGACGGCCGCGGTGGTCGACGCGGTCTTTGCAGCCGGCGTCGCCGCGGGGTTCAAAGATCTCGGCGCCGGCGGCATCATGGGAAGTTCGAGCGAGCTCTGCGGCGCCGGTGGATTCGGCGCGCGGATCGAGATCGAAGCGGTGCCGCAAGCCGTGGACGGCTTGCCGCCGTTTGTCGTGGCGTGCGCCGAAACGCAAGAGCGAATGCTCTGGGCGGTGCCGCACGAATTCACGCCCACGGTGCTCTCCATTTATAATGAGGGTTACACACTGCCCGAGGTGGCATCGGGCGCCCGTGCGGCGGTCATCGGCCGGGTCACTGAAGACAAGCGCTACGTCGTCTCTGCGGGCGGTGAAGCGATCATCGATCTGCCGATCGACGTCTTGACCGGTCCGGTCCACATCGATCGAGCCGGTGCAGATGCCGTCGACCGCGCGCACCCGAAAGCGATCCGCGACGCCGCTCCGGCCGGGCAAGACCGGCCGGAGAATACGCTTGACGTTGGCAGAACGTTGCTCGCGATTCTCGCACATCCCGATGTCTGCAGCCGCAGACCGCTCATCGAGCACTACGACACGGTGGTGCGCGGCGCGACGGTGATCCCTTCGGGATACGCCGACGCAGGCGTCATCGTGATCCGCCGCGGCGGTCGCGCGGGCATCGCGCTGTCGGTGGACGGCAATCCGCGCTACGGCGCGATCGATGCGCACCTCGCCGCCGCTCATGCGGTGGTAGAATCGGCGCGCAACGTGGCGGCGGTCGGTGCGCTCCCGATCGGCCTCACCGACTGCCTCAACTACGGCAATCCCGAAGATCCCGTCGCGTTCGCGCAACTCTCCGAAGGCATCGATGGGCTGGCTGAGGCTGCGAATGCGCTGCATCTCGGCGCGCCCGGCGAACCTTTGCCGTTCGTCAGCGGGAACGTCTCGCTCTACAATGAGTCGTCGAGAGGACGGGCCATCGCGCCGTCGGCGATCGTAGCGTGCATCGGCCGCGTCGAAGACGTCGGGCGCGTGGTCACCATGCAACTCACGGCTGCGGGGAACCGCCTCTTCCTTTTCGGAGCGCGACAGGTGAATCTGGGCGGCTCGGTGATCGCGGCGGTCGGCCCATTCCATAACGCCGAGCTGCCCGCCATCGATTATACCGAAGCGAATGCGTCCATTCTCGCCGTCGTCAAAGGGGTGCGCAGCGGAACGATCACAGCCGCCCACGACATCTCCGACGGTGGATTGCTCGCGTGCGTCGCGGAGATGTGCATGGGCGGCGACGCCGCGGGTTCGATCGGCGCGCACATAAATGCCGCGCCCATCTGGGCGCCAGACATCGATTTGGCGGGCGCTCTTTTCGGCGAAGCTGGCGGCTTTGTGGTGGAGGTGTCGGTCGATCGGATCGGCGCGTTCGAAGCTGCCTGCACCGCGTCCGGCGCTCGGCCGATTGCGATCGGGTCGACCGGAGGGAATGCGCTCATCGTGGAGGGTCTGTGCGACGTGGTGCTGTCGCTTGCCGCACAAGCGTGGTCAACGCCGCTCAAAGAACTGTATGCTTGACGTGAGCGCGCCGCGAGTGGCAGTCGTCGTCTTTCCCGGCACGAACTCGGAAGTAGAGACCGTCGATGCATGCCGTGACGCCGGCATGGACGCGCGGCTGTTCCATTGGAGTGAGCCACCCACGCTGTTGACGAACTTCGACGCGTTCGTGTTGCCTGGCGGCTTCGCCCACGAGGATCGCGTTCGCGCTGGAGCCATCGCAGCGAAAAGCCCGGTCGTGACGGTGATCGCGCAAGAGGCGGAGCGCGGCAAGCTCGTGCTCGGATTGTGCAATGGCGCGCAGGTCGTCGCAGAAGCCGGATTATTGGGTGAGGTGGCGATCGCGCGGAATCTGCCGGCCCGGCATTTCCAATCCCGCACCGTCGATGTGGTGGTCGGCGAACGTCCCGACCTCTGTGCATTCACGCGCGGCCTCGCCCCGGGTTTCGTCATGAAAATGGCGGCGGCGCACGGCGAAGGACGGTTTTGCGGAGCGGCTGCCACGTTCGAGGAACTTGAGGCGCGCGGTCAGATCGTCCTCAAGTATGCGGACGACTCGTTCAATGGCGCGATGCATCGCGCCGCGGGGATGTGCAATGTCGCAGGCAACGTCCTTGCACTCATGCCGCACCCGGAGCGTCTTGCATGGGCGTTCAACGTCGGGTACCTGAATGCGGCCGATCGCGGCGGCGACCCGAACCGTCCAGCCGGTGCCCACGCGATCTTTCAATGCATGGCTGCGTCGTTGCGCGAGGGCCTGAAGACGGCGGGCGCCTGATACCGGGACGAAAGCACTCGATTTGGACCGGACGCCCCCCGGGTCCGCCACGGTCCGAAGGCGAATACTTTAGGTCATGAAAAACTCCGTCGCGCTCTTTATCTGTGTGCTTCTACTGGCCGGCTGCGGCGGCCACGGCGGTTCGTCTGCGTTGCCGGGATTGCCGACCGCCGCAGGCACGAACGGTGCCCCGCCGTCCATTCAGGACGGATTCGCGCAGTTCACGTCGTCGCCGATCTACCAATATCCATTGCCGACGCACGGTGCGCAGGCCGGCTTTGTGGCGCTCGGCTCCGACGGCGCGATATGGTTCACGGAATTCAACGCCGCGAAGATCGGTCGTGTGGATCCCTTTGGGAACCTGACGGAGTCCGCGATCCCAAGCGGCAACGAAGGCGTGGAGATCGCTGCCGGTCAGAACGGAACGCTATGGTTCACTGAAGTCACACCCACCGGTGGACTAGCGCCCGCTTCGATCGGCAAGATCACGACGTCGGGAGCGATCTCCGAGTATCCAGTGCCGAACGCGGCAAGCTCGCAATTGCAGGGCATCGCCCTCGGGCCCGACGGCAACATGTGGTTTGTGGACAGCGGCAACAACGACATCGGGACTATCACGCCGGCCGGGGTCATCTCGACGTTCGGCGGCATCCACCTCGGCGCGTTTCCGTTCGACATCACGCCCGGTCCGCCGGCGGATGGCGACCTTTGGTTCACCGAAAAGAATCTGAGCCGGGTCGGCAAGATCACGATCGCGGGCGCGGTGACGGAATACGATCTCAAATCGTCGTCGGCGTCTCCGCGTGGCATCGTGTTGGGATCGGACGGCAATCTATGGGTGGCAGAATCCGCCACGTTTAAGATCGCGCAAGTGACCACCGGCGGGATCGTCTCCGAATTCGACAATCTCGGCGCCGAATTGCCGTACGAACTCGGCACAGGTCCGGACGGCAATCTTTGGATCGCATCGCCGAGCGGCGTGCTTCAAGAATTCAAGATCGCGCAAAAGAAGTTCATCGGCAGCGTGTGCATTCCAAAGGGGTGCCCGCATGGCGATGCGTATCCGGCAAACGTCACGACAGGCTCCGACGGCGGGCTTTGGTACGGGGCGGTCTACGGCGGCTACGTCGGCGTGATCGAAGACACGATGGCGACCGTCCAGCTTCGCATCACGAACGAGGCCTCGTTTGTGAATCCTAAGTACGGACCGGTCTTCGGTTACTTCACGGGCAACTCGTTGACATCGCAAGTGGTGACGTTGACCGCCGCCGAACCCGTGCGTTTCAAGAATATGGAGCTTCCGGCGTCGGGCATCTCTCACACCGCCAGCTTCCTCGGCGATGCCAAGAAGAAAAGCGCTCCGTGGCCTTCGACGTTCGACGGTTCGGAAGTGAAAGCGCCCGCGGGCACCGTGATCAGCAACGCTTCGTGGTCGACGGGGCCGCTGCTGCCCGGCAAGTTCTCCGCGATATACGAGACCGGGTCACCCGGATTCTATATGATCGGATGTTTTTTCCACTACGACGACCCGACGTCGATGCGCACCGTCCTCATCGTGCAGTGAGGAATTCGCGGATCATCCAGACCTGATCCCAGACCGCTTCGAAGCCGGCTTCGCGGAGAACTTCCAGACCCCGCCGGTTCGAGCCGGGAATATTGTAGGCGAGATAGTCCGATACATCGCGGTGATGCGCGAAGAGGGCGCCGAGCGCCGCGCGCAACGCAGGGCCGTCGTCTGCGCAAGCGGCTTGGAGAATGCGGATGACCGGTTCGCCCGACTTCTTATCCTGACTCCTTCGGAACAGCACATACGCAAACGGCGCGCCGCGTTGCGCGACGATGATCGCCGTCGCACCGCGGGCATTGGGCCATAAAGTGGACCACTGCGCGTTTTTTTGGTAGAAGGGCACGCTCGTCAACCGCTCGGGCGCGACGAATTCAACTTCCGCGCCATCCCCGAACGCGTCGAGCCGCGGCCGGTGCGCGGCCAACCCGTATAGTTCGCCATTGCGACGGTAGCCGAACTTCAAATACAACGCGATGGCGCGCGCATTCTCCGACCGCGCCTCAAGCGTCGCGAGACCGACGCGATGCTCCGCATACAGCTCGATGGAGCGGCGAAGCAATTCACGCGCAACGCCCTTGCCTCTGAAATCTTCGGCGACGGCCGTGCCGCCGTTCCACGCTTGCCGGATTCCATGGACGTCGGCGATGGCGTTCAGCGCTATGCCGACCGGTCTGTCGCCCGCGTATGCGAGGATCGACGCCTCCGCCACGATTCCGTCTTGCCGCATTCGTCGTTCGAAGACGTCCGGCGTGGTGGTCATGTCGGAGAAGTAGCCGGCAAAACCGTCGTTCCACGCGCCGACGGCGTCGTCGACAGGACACGTCGAGAGCAGGTGGTACGACACGGAGTCGGTCATGCGCGGTCGTTCTCGCTCAATCCGAGCGAACCCGTCAGCACGCGTGAAAAAGGTCGCCTACGTGCCGGGCGAAAACGAAGTGCCGAGATGATATTCGAAGCCGCGGTAGACCTTTCCATCACGGACAATACTGCGTACACGGTACTTGTCGCGTTGAAGCATCTCGGCTACGAATCGTTGGACCGGGTCGAGCGGTCCGAGATCTACCGGCTCACGCTTGCCGACGACGATCGGCCAGAAGATGTCGCGCGCTCCTTCATGCACGCCGAGGTCGTGTTCAATCCGAATAAACACCGTTTGTCATACGACGCCGGAACCGACGCGCCGGGTGAGGAGTGGGAGGCGATCGTCGCAGACCGCGACGACGACACGACTCGCCTCGCTCGAGTGCTCGCCGAGCGGTTCGGCGTGCGCGGACTGAGACAGGTCGAACGGTCGACGGCATGGCGTTTGTACGAGAAAGATCGGCCTGCGTCGAAAGACCGGGTGGAGTGGGCGTGCCGGACGCTGTTATGCAACCCCTTTTCGCAGATAGCGACGATTCGCGCACGGCCGCACCGCGCGGCCGCGGGGGAGACCGTCGCTTCCGTGGAAAGGTAAGCCATGAGTCGGAAATCCGGTCAATCTCACCATATCCCGCAGCTTTTCACCATCGCCACATTGGGCAGTCATTCTGCCCTGCAGATACTCAAGGGCGCCAAAGACGAAGGCTTCCACACGCTCGCGGTCGTCACGCCGCAGAACGAGCGTCTGTACTCGAGCTTCCAGTTCGTCGACGAAGTCATCGTCATTCCGTCGTACAGCGAATTTCCAAAGCTCGAAGCCGAACTGAACAAACGCAAGGTCGTGCTCGTTCCGCACGGCTCGTTCGTCGCCTATCTCTCAATGGCCGAACACAAGGCCATGAAGACGCCGTACTTCGGCAATAAAGCCGTATTGGATTGGGAAGCGGATCGGCTTCGCCAACGCGACTGGCTACTTCGCGCCGGTCTGAGAATGCCGCGCCAGTTCACGCGCTCGAGCGAGATCGATCGTCCGATCATCGTCAAGCTCTACGGTGCACACGGCGGAAAAGGTTATCTGTTCGTCAAGAACGCCGAAGATTTCAACGCTCGCGCCTCGCACCTCGTCGAGCAGCAGTTCATCATGCAGGAATACATCATCGGCGTTCCGGTGTATATCCATTATTTCTATTCGCCGCTCACCGGCAAGCTCGAGATCATGTCCATGGACCGGCGCTATGAGTCCAACGTCGATTCGCTCGGGCGCATTCCATCGGCCGATCAAGAAGGCTGGGATATCCATCCATCGTACGTCGTGATCGGCAACCAACCCATCTCGTTGCGCGAGTCGCTGTTGGCCGAAGCGTTCCATATGGGAGAAGCGGTGGTCAGGGTGAGCCGCGAGATCTGTCCGGATCGCGGTCTGTTCGGCGCGTTCTGCCTCGAGACCATCGTCACGTCCGACGCCGAGTTTTACTTGATGGAGATCTCGGCGCGCATCGTAGCAGGCACGAATCTCTTCATCGACGGATCGCCGTATTCGTATCTGAACTACGACGAGCCCATGTCCACCGGCCGGCGCATCGCGCGCGAGATCAAAAACGCCTTGTTCACCGATAGTCTTGAAATGGTGCTCGATCAATCGGGACGGCTCGCGTTCGATCTTCCCACGCTCGACAATCCGGCGGTCGCCATTCCGGGTCCGGGCGTGCCGGCGAATTGAAGTCCGTCGGACACTTGGTGCTCGAAGGATACGATTCCGCAAACCTGACTCTGGCCTGCATCGGCTCGCATTCCGCGCTGGACGTCTGCCTTGGAGCGCGCAACGAACGCTTGCGCAACCTCGTGGTGACCGCGCGCGGCCGCGAGCGAACATATGCCAAATATTACGCGACGCGAAGCGACGGCTCGGGATGTGTCGACGAAACGCTGCTGGTCGATCACTTCGCCGATGTCTTGAAACCGGAAGTCCAAAGTCAACTCGTTAGCCGCAATGCGATCTTCGTGCCGAACCGCTCGTTCGAGGTGTACGCCAGGCAGCGTCACACGTACGATGAGATCGAGCACATGTTCTCTGCGCCCATGTTCGGCTCGCGGTCGTTGCTGCGCGCAGAGGAGCGAGACGAGCCCGACAATCAGTACGCACTGCTGGAGCGCGCCGGTCTGCGTTTTCCGCGGCGCATCGCATCGCCGGACGCCATCGATGGATTGACGCTCGTCAAGGCGCCGCACGCTACGGTGTCGTTCGAGCGCGCGTTTTTCGTGGTGTCATCGGCGGAGCAATATCGCCGGCGCGCGTCGGAATTGTTGACCGCCGGCATCGTGACCGAGCACGGATTGGCGGGCGCCGTCCTTGAAGAGTACGTGCTTGGACCCACGATCAACTTGAACTTTTTCTGGTCGCCGATCCTCGGCGAACTCGAGTTGTTGGGCACGGACACCCGTCGCCAGACCAATATCGATGGTCTGCGCGCGCTGCTCGCTGCCGAGCAATCCACTCTTCCCGCCGGATTGACCGCGTCGATGGAAGAGGCGGGCCACATCGCCGCCACGATCACCGAATCGATGTTAGAGCAAGCGTTCGACATGGGCGAGCGGTTCGTGGAAGCCGCGCGCGCGACTCGCCCGCCCGGCATCATCGGGCCCTTCGCACTGCAATGCGTCATCGCTGCCGGGCCGCCGAAGTCGTTCACGGTCTACGACGTCAGTCTGCGAATTCCGGGCTCGCCGGGCACGAAGTTCACGCCGTACTCGGCCTATCGTTGGGGCAAAGAGATCTCCGTCGGGGAGCGTATCGCCCGCGAACTCGCAATGGCTCGCGCCGCCGGCCGCCTCGCCGACATCTGCACGTAACGGTTTTTTGCACGAGGCAACTGTACTAGGGCAAGCATCGCTTGCCCATTGGGTGAGCGTTGCTCACTCTAGTACTAGGGCAAGCATCGCTTGCCCCGCACAGCAAATCACTCGTAGTGCTTGAGCGTTGGCCAAAGCGTCGCGAGCGGCACTTTGATCCCACGACAGATCATGATGGGCAGATTGTCTTCGTACGGCATCACGTACGGCGCAGAAAAGGTCGCCGCGTGCACGGAGCTTCTGAAGAGATGCGCAGAAGCGCCACAGTCGCCGCCCACGTCAAGCACGACGTTGCCGCTGAAACCGCGAGCACCCCACACCCAATATTGATTGTGACCGCTGAGGACAGGTACACGCGGCGCAAAAAACTGGATCGCAGCGGCTTCGCCATAGTTTTGCGTGAAGGCGAATGCTTGCAAGCGATCGGCCGCCGGCAATCCGTCATAGACCGATGCGACCTTCTGAGCAAGTTCAGGCCACCCATGCATGTCAGCCCAGTCTTGAGGCAGCGCGCCGAACTTCTGATTTTCGGTTGCGACGCTAGCCTTGTTGACATGAAGTGCGGAGAAAACGGCATTCGAATAAGGCACAAACTCGCTTTCGGTGAGAATGGGCATAGCGAACGGTGCGAAGACAAGTCCGGCGACGACGCTTGCCGCCACGACAAACGCGCGGACCCACGTCCGCTTGGTCGTCATTTTCTCGATCCACACGGCGCCCGCCGCGAAAAGGATTGGGTAAATGTCCGCCGGGTAGTAATGTTTTGCATGTGAAGCGATCATCGCCGCGATTAAGATGAGATAAGCAATCCCCAAGAATCGAATAGACGGCGTCATCAGCAGATAGGCCAAACCGAGTAGCCAAATGATGCTCAAGAAGACATTCGTGATGAGAAATTGCTGCGTGACGAATTCTGCGGGCCCTACGACAATATTTTTCCCGTTTTGGCCGTTGCGCAATAGCTCAACTATTGGGAATCCGTGAGTGGCTTGCCAGACAAAATTTGGCAGGCTGATGAGCACCGCGAGGATTATGCCGGCCGCGAACCATTTTGACCAAAGCACGCGTCGATCCGGTGTGCAAAGAACTGCCGCTATCAACGCGAGCGCGAAGTACAGGATGCTGTACTTGCTTTCCAGCCCCAGCCCCACGATGGCGCCGACGCCGAGCCACCATTTCTCGTCGCCGCCCTTGACGATGCGCACGAGATAGAGCGCCGCGAGCGGCCACAGCAAGAGACCGATGGTGTCGGTCGAGATCTTCATCCCGAAGTTCATCAAGACAGGCGCGAAGAATACCGCCAAACTGGCTAAGATCTGCGCGAAGGCTGCGCCGCCGAATTCCGCCACCAAAAGACAAGTCGCGTAGACGGCGCCGGCAGCGAATAACGCAGGTATGGCTCGCTCAAGGAGAAGAGAGGGCCCAAACACTTGAGTGGCCGCAGCCAAAAGCGGTGCGATGGGCGGCTGATCCACGTAGCCCCAGGCTGGATGCCTGCCACATATGATGAAATACAACTCGTCTCGAAAAAAACCATAGTGCGGATTGCCGGCGACGTGCACGAGGAACGTTGCCAGCGCCATGCCCAGCGGTAAGCGTCGAGCAGATGATGTCAATTCGCGGTCGCCTTTCTAGACGGCTGCCTTGTTGTAGGGTCCGACTTTTATGGTCGGCCCCGCTTGCCCCGTTTTTGGGTGAGCGATGCTCACCCTAGTACGGACGATGCGACTGGGCAAGCGATGCTTGCCCTAGTACGGTTCACCCGCTACGGAAAAACAGAGTGCCCCCGGCAAAAATTCCGGGGGCACTGCGAGTGCATCTTCACTCTGGTACGTACACGCGTAGTATACATCGCCGAACCGCGGACGTCAAGGCAGGCGCGTCACGCGAAGCGCCGGAATCAATCGGACATGCAGCAATCTGCGGCTGTCGAAAAGCGTACCGACCAGGCTCTCGAAACCGTCGTCATCCTGGATTTTGGCGCCCAATATGCGCAGTTGATCGCGCGGCGAGTTCGTGAAGCGAACGTCTATTCGGAGATACTTCCATTCGATGCGCCGTGGTCTGAAATAGCGCGGCGGAATCCGGCGGCGTTCATCCTGACCGGCGGTCCCGAGTCCTGCGTTGCGGCTGATGCGCCCCACGTCGCCGACGAAGTGCTTGCCAGCGGGAAGCCCATTCTCGGCATTTGCTACGGCATGCAAGAGCTCGTACGCGCCTGCGGCGGCGTCGTCACGCCCGGCGCCACGAGCGAATACGGCAAGGCGGAGCTGGTCGTCGGGGCAGATTCCAAGCTTTTCGCGGGCGTGCCGCAGCGTTCGCAGGCCTGGATGAACCATACCGATACGGTGACGGCACTGCCAGCGGGCTTCGTGCCGCTCGCATCCACTGCGAATTGTACGCTCGCGGCGGCCGGAGATCCGGCTCGGAAGCTTTACGGCGTTCAATTCCACCCCGAAGTCATGCATACCGACGCCGGCCGCGTCGTCCTCGAGAATTTCCTGCGCGGCGTTTCCGGATTGCGCAATCGCTGGGAGATGGCGTCGTTCGTCGATCGTGCGGTCGCCGAGATCCGCACCACGGTCGGCGACGCAAAAGTCATTTGCGCCCTCTCCGGCGGCGTCGACAGCGCGGTCGCGGCCACACTTGTCGCCCGCGCGATCGGCGACAAGCTCACCTGCGTGTTCGTCGACCACGGTTTTCTGCGAGAGCGCGAAGCGGAAGAGGTGATCGCCGCATTCCGCGACGTCTTGCACCTCAATCTCGTCGCCGTTGACGCACGGCAACGGTTCCTCGACGCGCTCGCCGGCGTCAGCGATCCGGAAGAAAAACGCAAGATCATCGGCCGCGAGTTCATCGCGGTCTTCGACGAGCACGCGAAAGCCATTCCGGGCGTCGATTTCCTCGTGCAAGGCACGCTCTATCCCGACGTCATCGAGAGCAAGACGCCGCAGAGCAAGAGTGGCGCGAAGATCAAAACGCATCACAACGTCGGCGGTCTGCCCGAACACATGGCGCTGCGCCTCATCGAGCCGCTTCGCTTGTTGTTCAAGGATGAAGTGCGCGCACTCGGACGCGAACTCGGGCTTCCCGAGCCGATCGTCGCGAGGCAGCCGTTCCCGGGGCCCGGACTTGCGGTGCGCGTGATCGGGGCGATCACGGAAGGTCGGCTTGCCATACTGCGCCGCGCCGATGCGATCGCGCGGGAAGAGATCGCGGCTGCGGGTGCACCCGAACCGTGGCAATACTTCGCCGTGCTCACGCCGCTTCAGAGCGTGGGCGTGATGGGTGACGGCCGGACGTACGAAAACATGGTCGCCATTCGTGCGGTCACGAGCGACGACGGGATGACCGCCGACTGGGCGCGGTTGCCCTACGAAGCG